>CALZLE010000385.1 GCA_945788205.1 uncultured Desulfuromonadales bacterium | reverse complement strand
GTCGTTGAGGTGGCTGAAGAGCCTGCTCCGGTCGAGGAACCGGTCGTTGAGGTGGCTGAAGAGCCTGCTCCGGTCGAGGAACCGGTCGTTGAGGTGGCTGAAGAGCCTGCTCCGGTCGAGGAACCGAAAGCGAAGAAGAAATCAACGTCGCCAAAAGCGACTGCGGATAAGGCTAAAATACTTGGCCGCGTAGAATTGCCAAAGCCTGCCCCTAAGCCAGAGCGTCGGCAATCCCGACCTGCAGCTCGTCCAGGTGAGCGACCAGCAAGACCAGCTCGTCCGGGTGAACGCCCGGCAAGACCAGCCGCGGCTCCGAGTCGTGGCCGTAAACGTGTCGACGTCGCCCCCTTAGCACCACTAGAGCAGCCAGTAATGGAAAAAGAGGGCCGCAATAAGAAACGTAAGAAGGGGCGCCGCAACGAAAACGATTCCAGTGAGCAGGATGGACGCGTATCACGTCGCGGTAGGCGCGTCGAGGTTTTTGAGCCGGGCAGAATGGGCGGCAAGAAAAAACGCGGCGGAAAGCAATCTAAGCAGGCCAAGCAAACAGAAGTAACCGTCAGCAAAGCGATTAAGCGGATAATTCGTATCAGTGATTCCATTACTGTTGGCGAATTGGCTAAACGGATGGGTGTTAAAGCCAACGAGCTGATTGCTGAACTGATGCGTCAGGGTTCGATGGTGACGATCAATCATCCTCTCGATTATGATTCTGCAGCGATTCTTGCTTCCGAATTCAACTATGAGGTTGAAAACGTTGCCTTCGACGAGGAGACTATTCTTGAAGTCGAGCAGAAAGCCGAGCAGGAGGATAGTGCCGAAGACCTTGAGGTCCGTCCACCGGTAGTGACCATCATGGGTCATGTTGACCACGGTAAAACGAGTTTGCTTGACGCTATTCGTGAAGCGAAAGTCACAGAAGGCGAAGCTGGCGGAATCACACAGCATATCGGTGCTTACGATGTTGAGTTGGATGGTAAAAAGATTACTTTCCTTGATACTCCTGGTCACGAAGCCTTTACCGCAATGCGTGCACGTGGTGCCGGTGTCACAGATATCGTTATTCTCGTGGTTGCTGCTGACGATGGTGTTATGCCGCAGACTAAAGAAGCGATCAATCACTCTAAAGCTGCTGGCGTACCTCTGATCATCGCTGTCAATAAGATCGACAAGCCCGACGCAAACCCGGAACGGGTTAAGCAGGAACTGACCGAGTTTGAGTTGGTTCCAGAAGAGTGGGGTGGTGACACCATTTTTGTTGAGGTGTCAGCAAAGCAAAAGACCAATCTTGATACCCTGTTAGAGATGATTCTGCTTCAAGCTGAGGTTCTCGAGCTACAGGCAAATCCAAATAAACGCGCAAAGGGATCGATTGTCGAAGCTCGTCTCGATAAAGGTCGTGGACCTGTTGCCACTGTCTTGGTGCAAGATGGCACATTGAAAACAGGTGATTCCATTGTTGCTGGTTTGCATTTTGGTCGGGTACGTTCCATGACCAATGCAAATGGCAAACAAGTAAAAGAAGCTGGACCTTCTTTCCCGGTTGAGGTTACGGGTTTGGCTGGGGTTCCTGATGCGGGTGAAACTTTCCATGCAGTAGAAAATGAAAAAGCCGCCAAGGATGTTTCCCAGCACCGTCAACACAAACAACGTGAGATTGATCTGGCGAAGAGCAGTAAAGTTTCGCTTGAGCAGTTGTTTGCCAAGATGCAAGAAGGTGTGGTTGAAGAGCTTTCCGTTATTATCAAGGCGGACGTTCAGGGTTCAGTCGAAGCGGTTCGTGACACGCTGGAGAAGCTGTCGACCGAGACGTGTCGGCTTTCGGTTATTCACACTGGTGTCGGCGGGATTTCAGAGAGCGATGTGACTTTGGCAACAGCTTCAAACGCGATAGTTCTCGGCTTTAATGTCCGGCCTGAGACCAAAGCAAAATCCCTAGCAGATACCGAGAAGGTCGATATTCGCCTCTATAGTGTTATTTATGACGCTGTAAACGACATTCGTGATGCGATGGAAGGCTTACTTGCCCCGACCCTGACAGAAAAGGCTCTTGGTCGTGTCGAAGTCCGCGATACCTTCCATGTGTCTCGCGTTGGTACTATCGCAGGTTGCTACGTATTGGACGGTAAAATTGTACGAAATGCTCAGATTCGCTTGGTTCGTGACAACGTGGTTATCTGGGAAGGCAAACTCAACTCGCTCAAACGCTTCAAGGATGATGCAAAGGAAGTTGCCAGCGGGTACGAGTGTGGTGTCGGTCTGGAGAACTACAATGATGTCAAGATTGGTGACATCATCGAAGCCTTTGAGATGGAAGAGGTTAAAACAACCCTCTAGCTCATACGTAGAAGGGACAGTGTATGGTTGTCGGTGTACTGAGACTCGATATCCGGCTGTATGATGTTCAGTCCCTGAAACAGAAGCGTTCACAGGTGAATAAAATCCTGGCCAGGCTGCGTCCACGCTTTCCGGTTTCTGTTGCCGAAGTTGGTTGTCAGGATCTTTTGCAGCGTTCAATAATTGGTTTAAGTATGACTGCCGGCTCCGAATCACAATTGGAGTCGGTTTTCAGTAAGATTGAAGAGGAAATATACAGCTCGGGGCTTGCCGAGCTGCTCAACTCAGATGTTGAGTTCCTGCACTACGGAGAAGATATTCGTTGAGTGGTTACCGTCCAGAAAAAGTAGCTGAGCAGATCCATAAAGAAATTGCTCAACTGATGATGCAAGGCATCAAAGACCCCCGCGTTGCTCCAGTGACAATCACTGGTGTTCAGGTCTCTCGTGATCTCAGTGTGGCGAAGGTGTTTTTCACTGTCACCGATGAAGCCAGTGAGCGCAAAGATGCAGAACGTGGCCTTAAGAGTGTCGCACCCTTCGTGCGTCGCCAACTGGGCCAAATCATGCGGATGCGCTTTATTCCCGATATCCGGTTCCAATTTGATAGTTCAATCGGGTATGGGCAGAAAATCGATAATTTGTTACGTCAGGTACAGGATGACCTGAAAGATGATACAGACAATGATTCAACAGATAGTTAGGCAGATTGAAGACAATCAAAGTTTTCTCGTTGTCTCACATGAAAACCCGGACGGCGATGCGATCGGCTCGACTTTGGGTTTGGCAAATGCGTTGCGCGAAATGGGCAAGCAGGTTGTTGCGCTCAATGTTGATGGTATCCCCCAAATCATGCAGTTTCTGCCAAACCACGATCAGCTAGAAACCGAACTGCCTACGGATACCCAATTTGATGTTGCCTTTGTTCTGGATGCTGGTGATTTGGTTCGCGCTGGAGTGCCGGTCCGCGATTGCTGTCGAACACTGATCAACATTGACCATCATCCGCATTCCGACTTTGGCGATATTTGCTATCTCGACACCAGCGCAAGTGCCACCGCAATTCTGATTGATCGGATTCTGAACGCCTGTGATTACGACATTAGTTTAGACGTCGCAAAATGTCTCTATCTCGGAATATTGTCCGATACCGGTTCTTTTCGTTACTCAAGTGCGAATCCTGAAGCGTTTGCCGTTTCTGGTCGCTTGGTCGGTCTGGGGATTGATCCCTGGGAGGTTGCAAGTAGCCTGTACGAAAGTTTGGCACCAGAAAGAATGCGTTTGCTCGGCTTGGTGCTGCCAACCCTGGAAATCTCAGCTTGTGGGCGTTACGCTTCAGTTGCTCTGACTAAAGAAGTTCTTGAGAAATCAGGTGCTTCCGAAGAACACACCGATGGCTTTGTTAATTATCCGCGAGCAATAAGCGGGGTTGAGGTGGCGCTCTTTTTTCGCCAGACTGCTGACAATACCTATAAAATCAGTTTCCGCTCGCGTGGTAAAATTGATGTTGGTAGCATGTCGCGTGAATTGGGTGGCGGTGGTCATCACAACGCTGCCGGAGCAAAAGTCACTGGTTCACTTGAAGAAGTCCGCACCAAGCTTTCCCACCTGTTAGATCGATTGCTGGCCTGATAATTTAAGTGCACGGATTACTCCTCATAGATAAGCCTGCTGGAATGAGTTCACATGACGTCGTTCGTCAGGTGAGACGTCTTTGTAAAACCCGTAAAGTCGGACATGCGGGGACTCTCGATCCGCTTGCGACTGGCGTGCTACCTGTTGCTGTTGGTGATGGCACAAAGATTCTACAGTTTTTATTTACCGACAACAAAAGCTATCGGGCAACATTCAAGCTAGGCGTTACAACAGACACTCTCGATTCGGAAGGGCAGGTCCTGCAGGAGCGCCCGGTTCCTGAACTGACTGCTGATTGTATAAATTCAGCATGTGATCAGTTTCGCGGCAACATTCAGCAAATCCCGCCAATGTATTCAGCATTAAAGAAAAATGGCGTTCCACTTTACAAACTGGCTCGCGAAGGGAAAGAGGTTGAGCGAGAAGCTCGTCCTGTGACGATCAGTAAACTGGAAATTGTTGCCATCGATTTACCTTTTGTAACGATAGATGTCGATTGCTCTAAGGGCACTTACATTCGAACTTTGGTTGATGATATTGGTGAGGCCTTAGCTTGCGGTGCTCATATGACAGCGCTTCGCCGTACGTGCAGCGGATCATTCCCGATTGAAGATTGCGCAACGTTGGAGCAGTTAAAAGAGAGTACGGAGCAGTTGCCGGGGCTGCTGAGTTTAGATGCTGCTTTGGTTGCACACCCTGCCATTCGGGTGCATGAAGAAGCTATTGAGACCTTGCGCTGCGGCGTACCGCCGACGCTCGATCAAGTTGACTTCTCCGCCGAATTACAAACGGACCAGTTAGTCCGTTTGCAGATCGATGGAACGCTGGCTGCCATGGCTCGTTTCGCTCCCCATCGAAAACAGGAAAAACGTGGAGATTTTGAACTGGTACGTGTCTTTGTCGGCCAGTAATTAAAGTTTGAATATTCTTTACAGGGCCGCCTAACTATGGTAGATAGCGTAGGTTGAAAACAAGGCTTAAACAAGCCACGCCACTGGCTTTATAGATAACTAAAAGGAGAATGCAGTGCTGGGCACAGAACGTAAACAAGAAATTATCAATGAATACAAGCGTCACGAAGGTGATACCGGCTCCCCGGAAGTTCAAATTGCTCTTCTGTCTGAGCGAATCACTTACCTGACAGGTCACTTCAAGACCCATAAGAAGGACCATCACTCCCGCCGCGGATTGCTGAAGATGGTCGGCCAGCGTCGCCGCTTGCTTGATTATTTGATCAAGCAGGACATCGAGCGTTACCGAACGATTATTAAGGCTCTCGGTATCCGCCGCTAAAACTGAGCAGCATGCCTTTCGGGGCATGCTGTTTGTCTTTAAACTGTCGTAGCTCTGGAGGCTGTCCGGAGAGAATCGCTGTTCTTCTATGAGCAGGGTTGTCTCAGGCCAACCTCCTACAGCTTATTTATAACAAGGCTGAATTGTTTTCCAGATGGCTGGGACACGTAAAAGGAGAAAAATATGGCCTATCAAAAGGTAGAAGTAGAGTTCAATGGACAACCATTGACTATTGAAACCGGTAAGGTTGCCCGTCAGGCCGACGGCGCCGTTATTGTCACTTACGGTGAGACCAAAGTTCTTTGTACCGTTGTTTCTGCTAGAAAAATGCGTGACGGACAGGATTTCTTCCCTCTGACCGTCAACTATGCTGAGAAATTTTATGGAGCTGGCAAAATCCCCGGTTCCTTCTTCCGTCGTGAGCGGGGCTCCACTGAGCGTGAGACCCTGATCTGCCGCCTTATCGATCGTCCGATGCGTCCGCTCTTCCCAAAAGGCTACATGTTCGAAACTCAGATCATGCCTTCAGTTATTTCTGCTGATATGGTCAATGATCCAGACACCTTGGCTATGGTTGCAGCCTCGGCTTCTGTCGCAATTTCCGACATTCCTTTTGAAGGTCCAATCGCAGCAGTTCGCGTTGGTCGTGTCGAGGGTAAGCTGATTGCCAATCCGACCAGAGAGCAGATGGAAACCAGCGACGTTGAAATCGTTGTCTCCGGTTCCAAGACTGCTGTCATGATGGTTGAGGGCGAGTCGAAGTTCCTTTCACAAGAAGAGATTCTTGAGGCCATCTTCTTTGGCCACGATGCTCTGCAGCCGCTGATTGCTGTCCAGGAAGAGCTGGCTAAACTCGTTGGCAATGAGAAGCGCGCCTTTGAAGTTCCTCAGGCTGATGAAGGGTTGGCTGCTAAGGCTCTCGCACTGGTAGAGTCGAAGGTTGTAGAAGCAGTTAAAATTCAGAGCAAACAAGAGCGTTATGCTGCTCTAGGTGATATCCGTACCGAAGCGAAAGAACAATTAGCTGATGAGTACGAAGGTCGCGAAGACGAAGTTTCTTCTGCGCTTAGCGCCATCGAGAAAAAGATTGTACGTCTGATGGTCACCAACGACCGCGTGCGTATCGATGGTCGTGACATGACCACAATCCGCCCAATCAACTGTGAGGTCGGCGTGCTGCCACGTGCTCACGGTAGTGCTCTGTTTACCCGTGGCGAAACTCAGGCGCTGGTTGCTGTTACCCTCGGCACCCGGACTGATGAGCAGCGGATGGATAATGTCCAGGGAATGGATTTCAAGAAATTCATGCTCCATTACAATTTCCCTCCATTCTGTGTTGGCGAAACCAGCATGCGCCTGTTCCCGGGCCGTCGTGAGATTGGTCACGGTATGCTCGCTGAGCGCAGTGCCGCCCAAGTTCTACCGAGCACCGAAGACTTCCCGTACACTATTCGGATTGTCTCTGATGTTCTGGAGTCGAACGGTTCTTCTTCGATGGCCTCTGTTTGTGGTGCCTCCTTGTCGTTGATGGATGCCGGTGTTCCGGTTTCCGAAGCGATTGCTGGTATCGCCATGGGTCTGATCAAAGAGGGAGACAATGTTGCTGTTCTCTCCGATATCCTCGGTGATGAGGATCACTTGGGTGACATGGACTTTAAGGTGACCGGAAACGCCAGAGGGATTACTGCTCTGCAGATGGATATCAAGATCACTGGCGTGACCAAGGAGATCATGAAAGAAGCTCTGGAGCAGGCTCGCGAAGGTTGCATCCATATCCTCGGTGAGATGGCCAAGGCGATCGATGCTCCGCGTGCTGAACTTTCTCCGTATGCGCCGCAGATTACCAGCATTCAGGTAAAGCAGGATCAGGTACGCACCGTTATCGGTTCCGGCGGTAAAAATATCCGTGGGATCATTGATGCGACTGGTTGTGCCATCGATATTGAAGACGATGGAACGATCAAAATCGCTTCGACCGATGGTGCTGCAGCAAAAGCAGCTATCAAGATGATTCGGGACCTGACTCAGTCTGCTGAAGTTGGCAAACTCTATGCTGGTAAGGTTAAGAAAATTATGGAATTCGGCGCTTTTGTCGAAATCTTCCCAGGTACCGATGGTCTGGTTCACGTTTCTGAACTGGACAAAGAACGCGTCCGTAACGTCACTGATGTCCTCAACGAAGGTGACGAGGTTCTGGTCAAGTGTATTGGTGTCGACCGCCAAGGCAAGATCAAGCTGTCGCGTAAAGAAGCGCTTGGTCTGGAGTTGCCCAAGGAGGACTAAAACGTCCCTCGAAAAAACGCAGCCGCTTCATTTCTGAGCGGATGCAGCAAAAGAAAGACTCTCGGCCGGTGAAGTGTGAATGCTTCACCGGCCGATTGTTCACGTAT
Organism: uncultured Desulfuromonadales bacterium; assembly: GCA_945788205.1. Taxonomy (GTDB): domain Bacteria; phylum Desulfobacterota; class Desulfuromonadia; order Desulfuromonadales; family Geopsychrobacteraceae; genus Malonomonas. The sequence continues at coordinate 2,076 of CALZLE010000385.1, read as the reverse complement.
GCAGTGTCAAAGTTCTTGGCAATAAATCTTTTCACGTTATATCTTATTGTTCGATTAGGTTATTACGCGAACTGAAAAAAGACTATATGGATAATCCACGAATTGAATTCAAAAAGTTGCAGCCCGATGCACAAATCCCCCAGTATATGACTGATTTGGCGGCGGGAATGGACATTCAGGCACGTCCTGAACAGCCTGTAGAGTTGTTGCCAGGTCAGCGGCGCCTGGTCCCGACTGGGTTAGCGGTAGCGATCCCTCCAGGTTTTGAAGTTCAGGTGCGACCGCGGTCTGGGTTGGCAATTAAGCACGGCATATCTCTGCTGAACTCTCCTGGCACAATCGATGCGGATTATCGGGGTGAAATAGGCATCATTCTGATCAATCATGGCGAAGAAATTTTTGTTGTTAACCCTGGTGATCGCATTGCTCAACTGGTCGTTGCGCCGGTCTGTCAGGCGCAGCTGATTAAAGTCGCTGATTTGTCTGAAACTGATCGTGGTGCAGGTGGTTTTGGGCATACCGGAAAGTCGGGAGAAGCGTCGTGACAGAGAAGACGACGCCGGAAGATTTGCTGGATTTCCCGTGCCATTATCAGTTCAAAGCTGTCGGAGTGGCCGGGGAGCTATTTCAACAGGCGATCGTTGCTGCGATTGATCAACACAGTGTTGTCGCCGCTGATTCAGTACGATCAAACCCAAGCGGCAAAGGTAATTATCAGTCGGTGTCGGTATTGGTGACACTGCAAAACTATCAACAGCTCACCAAGATTTATGCTGAAATGCGCAAGGTTGATGGTTTGAAAATGTTGCTTTAAACGAGTTATACACGTAGAATCACTTAACATTATTAATGTAATTAACTGGGGAGTGAGGAACGCACATGATTTTGTCGGTCAATCCTGAAAACCCTCATGGTCGTCATGTCCATCAGATTGTTGAAGCCCTTCAGCACGGTGGTGTGATTATCTATCCAACCGATACGACGTATGGCATTGGCTGTGATATTTTTAACCGCAAGGGGGTTAAAAAGATTTTTCAGATCAAGCAACGAGACAGTCGCAAGCCTTTCTCTTTTATCTGTAGTGACCTTGCAGAAATATCAAACTATGCACAGGTGAGTAACTTTGCTTTCAAGATCATGAAGCGACATCTTCCTGGGCCATATACTTTTGTCCTGGAGGCGACCAGAATTGTCCCTGACTCCTTAAGTACAAAGCAGAAAACTGTTGGTGTTCGGATTCCAGAAAATAGAATTTGTCAGGAAATTGTCAAAGAGCTCGGGCATCCATTGGTAACAACCAGTGCGAACATTTCTGGTGAGGTAACACTTCAGGATCCTGCTGAAATTGATGAAGCGATGGGACATATGGTTGATGTCGTTGTCGACGGAGGGATTTCTCTCGGAGACTCTTCTACAGTCATCAGTCTGGTAGATGGTCAAATTGAAGTGTTACGCGAGGGGTGTGGTGATATCTCCTGGATAAAGCAAGGTTTTTAAACAGAATGAACAAGACACTTGATGTGATTTTTTTTGACCGTATCTGGTCAACAGATGTTTGGAAATATGACCGTTACGAATGCTTGGATACGGCTTTGGTAGCTCTAATCTCGGAATTGAAAGAAGAACTCGCAAGGTTTGGTATCGAGTTACGCGTTATTCATGAAGAGCTGAAAAGTGAGATCAAAGGGTACGGTGACTTGTTGAACAGCATGCGGATCAGTTTTTCGTCGGCAGGCGTTGCCAGTTATTGTCTTGGCCATATTATCTGTCAAAGCAAAAATCTCGACATCGTTGAGGATTTGCGACGTGGGATTAACCGGGTGGCATTTGCACCAGAAACGGTTGAACCGTCTGGCAGTGATAAAGTTGTTTGTCACAATTGCGGATGTGGTTGCTGACGACCTAAATAAAAAGCCTGCAGGAGAGTCCCGCAGGCTTTTTTATTACGGTTGTCCCGTCCTGAAATAAGTTTACACCTAGGAGACTTATTTATGGGCAAAGCAGCTAGCAAGCAGAAAAGGCGTACTCAACGTGACTACACAATGGGCTTTAAATTGCAGGTTGTCGCCGCTGTAG
>CALZLE010000384.1 GCA_945788205.1 uncultured Desulfuromonadales bacterium | reverse complement strand
CTACAGCGGCGACAACCTGCAATTTAAAGCCCATTGTGTAGTCACGTTGAGTACGCCTTTTCTGCTTGCTAGCTGCTTTGCCCATAAATAAGTCTCCTAGGTGTAAACTTATTTCAGGACGGGACAAGAAAATAAAAAAAGCCCTGGAATTTACTTCCAGGGCTTTTTTTATTGGATTTGTAAATCAACCAGCCTCTCCCGGTATCCGTTTAGAATTGACATTACTTTTTGCCGATGCTTAGAGCCAATCCGCAACAGTATCTTTTGTCCTGAAGATAATCTTTCCAACAACGGGTCAGCATAAATGTACAGCACTGAGGGTTGAGCCAAAAGAATCGGTTCAACCGGTTGAGGTGTTTGCAGGAGATGGTCGATCACGTAAACAAGTCGATCATTGAAATAGGCATTACGGTAGCCTAACTGTTCGTAAGCGCTTTGAAATAGTGGGTACAGGTAAACATACGTTTTCAGAACCAAATCCCGATCGAGTGTTTCCAAAAGTTGCACGTGGCGATCGTAACGTGCTGCATTTTTGCTGCTGATCCGGGGAGTCTCGCTCACTCCCGCAGTAACAAAGCGCTCTTTTGGTGGAGCCAGAGGGGAGTGTGCTCTGGGTAGACGCTTTTCTGGTAGATTATCGATCGTCGCAACCAGGCGTTGGATGAAGTTTTCCAACAGCACCAGTCGAAAGAGAGAGTCTTTCAACCCAGATTTCCTCAGCGTTGTTTTTATGTTTTCGTCACTCTGCTCCATCGTAGGGAATTTTTTCTGTGGAACCGGAGCTGGTACGACAACCTTTTGTGCTTCAGCAACTTCGGTTTCTTCGGTTTTGACATCAACCGTTATCGGGACGGGTACCGGGTAATGGACGATTGCTTGTTTGGCCGGTTTTTCTGGGACGGTCTCCGTTGTATCTTGAACCGGTTTATCCGGTACCGAAACTTGCCGCAGGTAGGTCGTCAGAGCAAGAGCTGAGATGACAATGATAAGGACAAAGATCAGTAGATTCGTTTTATTCATTTATAGCCTCCAGTTGCTTCACTAAAGCTATTATGCCGTGTATTATTCGACATTTCTACTTGATCTTATGATCTTTTTCGGTTTTTGTTGGTTTGTCTTTTGGCGGAAAGCTTACGTAATTATTTAAGGTATTTTTTTTAGCATGCATACCCTTGTAGAAGAACTCAGGCGGCACCTTCATGTCACGCAGGAATCACAGCGTTTGTTTCATGGCCGCGGACATTGTTTTCCCGGCTTTGAAGATTTGTTGATTGATTGGTTCAATCCCGTTGTGCTGGTCAGCCTTTACGCCCTCCGTGACGAGAATTGGTTACAGCAACTTGTTGAGCTGTTGCAAAAAGAAGTGCACGGATTGACCACTGTCCTGTTGCAGGAACGGTTAATTGATAACGGTCCGGTAAGGGTTCTGCTTGGTGAACAACCGCAGCAGATTGATGCCATCGAGAATGGACTGCATTATCGATTAAGGTTAGGAACAGCGCAAAATATTGGTTTTTTCCCCGATATGCAAAAAGGAAGAGCACTCGTTCGAAGCTTGTCTGCAGGGAAAAAGGTTCTGAATCTGTTTTCTTACACTTGTAGTTTTTCAGTTGCTGCTTTGGCGGGAGATGCTGGGCAGGTGGTTAATCTGGATATGAATCGCGGCGCACTCGACTTAGGTCGGTTAAATCATCAAATCAATAATTTTGATTTACGGCAGGTTAGCTTTCTGTCGCTGGATATTTTACGCAGTTTTAGCCGCTTAGGACGGCTTGGCCCTTTCGATCTGGTAATTTGTGATCCGCCTGCTTATCAAGGGAAGAGTTTTAAAGCCGAGCGGGATTGGCCCAAGCTGTTGCGCAAACTGCCTGATTTCCTCAAGCCGGGAGGAGAGGTTATTGCCTGTCTTAATGGGCCGCACCTGCCGCCCGATTTTTTACAGGAGCTGTTCGATACGCTCCGTCCTGAAATGGAGTTGCAGCAACGACTGCAACCGGGAGATAATTTTCCTGAAAATGATTCAAATCGAGGGGTGTGGTTGTTCCATTATCGGAATATCTCAGGCTGAAGCCGCATTGTTGCGGCGGAGCAGGTGGATCTGCCCGACCCTTTCCAACAGCAATTGTGAGTGTGTCGCCAGTTGACTCAAGTAGAGCAGATCATGTTCGGCAAACGGGGTCTTGGGTGGATGGCCGCTGAGGAGCATGACCCCGGCGATTCGATTATTCAATTGTAAGGGAACGGAAATCAGGCCTGGGAGCCTTAATAATTCATCCTCTTCCGGTAGGGCTAAGTCTGCCAAACCCCGTGATAAGCGAGCCGGTACCAGAACCGATTTACCACGCTGGGCGATGACCTGAATCAAGCCGCTCGGCAATTTTTTTGCGTAACGTGAACAAAGTTCTGCCGGAATTCTTTGACTCAATTTCATGGCCAGTGATTCATTGTCACGGTTAAATAGGGCAATCATGCCATTGCCAGCATGCAGCTCCGTGGTGGCCGCTTCAAGCATTATCCGGAAAATCTCTTCAACCTGATCGGATTTCGCCATCAAACGAATGTTCTCGTTTAAGGTTTTTAGCCGGTGCACCGCCTGACTGAGGGAGCGGTTTTTTACTTCTAACTCATCGAGTAAGTTTTCCCGCTCTAGTCGCTGTTGAATGTGTTCTAGGGCCCGACAAAGGGTATTGAAAAGAATTTCGCTGCTGTCGATAGGTCGCAGGATAAAATCGTAAGCGCCGTGCCGGATTGCTTGGAGCAGGGTGAACGATGAGGCATTGTGCGTCAGCAGAATAATTTCAGTTTGTGGTTGGATTGTTTTTGCTTCTTTAAGCAGGTAAAGACCGCTTTTGCGCGGTAGATCCGTTTCGGTGAGGATGATTGGAAAATATTTTTCGCTCAGCAGAGTCAGACACTCTTCACAAGAAGCGGTCTGAACGACTGTCATGTTCTGCTCTTCCAGCATCGCGACGAGATGCTCGCGCCGGTCTTCAACGTGGTCTACGACCAGAATCGGCTCACTCATTTGGTTGGCCCCTTATAATAAATAATTTGTAACTATAGTGCGGG
>CALZLE010000383.1 GCA_945788205.1 uncultured Desulfuromonadales bacterium | reverse complement strand
CTACAGCGGCGACAACCTGCAATTTAAAGCCCATTGTGTAGTCACGTTGAGTACGCCTTTTCTGCTTGCTAGCTGCTTTGCCCATAAATAAGTCTCCTAGGTGTAAACTTATTTCAGGACGGGACAGTTCAACAAAAAAAGCCTCCCGGACAGGAGGTTTTTTTTGTTGAAATTAACTGTGGGCACCATGTGTCATGCGCATCGCGCGCCTGACCCGTGCTGCCAGCCGGATCGGATTGATCGGCTTTGGGATAAAATCGTAAAAGCCCATTTCCAGCAAACGGTATTCCTCTTCTGCTGCAGCCTTGGCAGAGAGCGCTATGACTGGAATGTCGGCGACGCTAGTGTTTGCTTTTAGAGCGCGAAACATTTCCTGCCCGTCCATGCGTGGCATCAAAACATCGGTAATGATCAGATGGGGTCTGATCTGCATCGCCTTCTTCAGGCCCTCAGCACCATTCTCTGCTTTATAAACATCATAGCCTTCCTTTTTTAAGGCGGCTTCAGCGGCACTGAGTACGATGTCCTGATCGTCAACAACCAAGATGCTCCAAAGGCGATCCTCCTCATCGGCTTCAATTTCAACCAGATAATGCTTTTTGATCGCAGCTTTAATCTCTTCAGGTGAAGAGACACACGGAGAAATATTTAGCCCGATTTTAAAGGAGAAGTCGTTCTGAAAGTCTATATCGAGAGGGTCTACCATTGCTAAATGTAAGGTTGATCCCTCAATTTTAAGTGGAAATATCGATTTGGTAAGCGCTGTTTCGGCATCACAGAGATCCAGCACTTCCTGTGGAAAGCTGAAACGGGACAGCCCTTTGGCGTAGCGAAAGCCGAACTGTTTGGCCAACGCCCGAGCAATGTCCTCCTCAAGAAGCAGGCCCAAATCCTCAAGGACTTGTCCGAGCCGTTTGCCGGAGTTTTGTTGTTGTTCGAGAGCTTTGTCGAGAGATGTCTGGTCAATGATCCCCATCTCTACGAGAGTTTCGCCCAGTTTTTTTCTTGGCATGGCTTTGTCCGTAGAAAAATTAGTTACACTAATCTTTAGCTTACATAGTTTAACAAGTTGATTATGGGTCAATCTTAATAAAAAAGCAAACACTTTTCCTTTGCTATGACGCTTTCCTGCTTTTAGGCAGGTTTATCTGTTTTTAGGCTAGAATTTGAAAATATGATTTTTATAAGTTCTCTTCAAGCTGGAGGTACAAGTGCGAATTAATATCAACAGTTACGTATCATATCCCTGGTATTTAAAACCATTTTTCTGGAAGCAATATCGAACCTATGGACAGCTATTAACGCCCGCACTGGCTTGGGCTCGGGTGCCAAAGCTGTTTGCCGCAGTCGCGGTTCTTTACGGTGTGTTGGATCGTCGCCGCTCACCCATTACTCCTGTGTTGCGTTCGCTGATTACGGTTCGAGTTTCTCAGGTCAATTGGTGCCGGTTCTGTGTTGATATTAATGCTTCAGTTCTTGCTCGGCGGGCGGGCTCAATGGATAAGGTAGAGGCACTTGAGGGCTGGCGCGAGAGTGAATTGTTTTCGGAGCAGGAACGCGCAGTGCTAGACTATGTTGAGGCGATGACCTGTTCCGACCGACAGGTGACTGACGAACAGGTAGAAAAGCTCAGACATTGGTTTGACGATGATGGGATTGTTGAGTTGACCGGTCTGATCGCTTTTCAGAATCTGTCGAGTAAATTTAACAGTGCACTCGATTTGCCTGCGCAGGGTTTTTGCAAGGTTTCCTTGCCGGGCGACTAAAACTAGAGACTGATCTCTTCAGCTGTGAAGATCGAATCCAGGCTTTTGAATTCATCAGTGCCTTTTTGTAGGTGTTTTTCAATTGCTAACAAGCGCTGTCGAATTTGTTCTTCGGCATGGAGTCGCAGCTCTTTTGCGAGGTCTTCATTCTTTTCTTTGTCAGCCTGAAGGCTCTCTAGTGATGCAGGAGCTAGACATAATTCCATCCGGCATTTAAAGAAGTTTTGTAAGCGTTGTTGATAGTTATTATCAAAGAAGAAGACTTCCGGCACCAATGATGAAAAACTGGAAACCGCAACCACATCTTTGCCGATCGACCGATAAGAATCGAGAACTTCAGGCTCCATATCGAGATAGTTTTGTGCGGGCATGTACATTCGTTGCAGATACTGCAAGACTTTCTCGGTTTTTTTGTGATGTCCGCCGATGATAACCGAGGCCCCGATCTCGCCCTTTCTGGCTCCTTTTATCCAAGGGGCACCTGTAATGCCAAAATCATTCAAGACCGGCAGGTTGATCAATATCGACAGGGTACTAATCGCCAGAGCAAACCCGGCCGATGGGCCACCGACATTGTAGGAGGTCGAAAGCAGCTGATGATGTAGCGAGTAGCCATTGAGATAATCGCCGAGTAAACGAGAAACGTTGCTCTCTGGCAGCAGTGATTGTAGGTAAGTTTCGACCAGTGTCAGGGCTTCACGGGAGCTTTGGTGGGTCATCTGTACCGCAAGATCAAGTTCGGCACCGGCTGCGGAGCTGGTCGAGACAGCACCGGTAACGACAATTTTTTCCGGAAACATGCGATAGACAAGTGCCGAAGCGATCGGCAGGATAATGCCGCTGACATCATTGGCACCAACGCCAACAACGAAACCGACCTGAGGCTCTTCGGACAGTTCCGTTTCCAGGAAATCCTCAAGTTGCTGCTTGCCTTTACGGGTCGGACTGCTGGCGAGTTGTTGCCGGGCGTTTTGCAGGTGCCAGTGGGTGATCGGAAAATCTGCATCCTCTTCAATCTTTGCGAGTCGTAAGACGACCTCTTCCAGCCTTTGCAGTAGCCCTTCTTCGCCTTGTCTTGCGGTTTGTGTCAAAGCTGAATCTGGCATTATACCTTCCAGCAAGCCGAGCAGTATTTTGTAATTAAAACGGACAAAACGGGTTTTTTCATCATTGTCGCTATTGAGAAGGGCCTGCGATTTATGGATGACTTCCAGCTCAGTCGCACGCAGTGATCGGACCTTTTCTGCGTAGGCTGTGTAGTCGGCAGGGGTTTCGCAGAGGGCATTTGCTTGTCTGGCGATCTCTTCGATGGTCAAGCCCTCCGCCAGCGGAATCCCTGACATTTCTTGAGCGATGATGCTTGAGCAGTCTTCTTCACGGAGGTGGCCAGTAACATTGAGGACTTTCAGGCGTTTTGAGCGGATCAGCGCCGGGTCGATAATGTCAAGCCGATTGGTTGTCAACACCGTAAAGACACGGTGCAGCGGAGCTTCACCATCGATAATCGAGAGGAATTTGTTCGTGATTTTATCGTACGGGCTGCCACCCTGTGCAGATCGGCGCGGAGCAACAGCATCTCCCTCGTCAAAAAAGACCATCGCCGGCGAAATCATTTTGGCAATGTCATAAATCCTCTCCAGATTGGCGACCATTCCTTCCAGCGGACTATTGACATCAGTCAGATCAGAGAGGTTAGCGCAGATGTCCTGTACGTCATGATTGTCACCCAGCCAAGCCCGCACCATAAAGGTTTTCCCTGACCCGGGAGGTCCAGTCAGAACGACACCTTTTTCATCATTGATATTGTAAAAGAGGGCGTTATTGGCCATTTCGGAGAATTCATTCTTAATTCCACCGATATATTCTTTCCAGGCGACGCTGCGGTCCATCTGGCTGGCAACTTTGTTGTAGATTGAACCATGAACATTGCGGGCGACCGTTTTTAAGGCGTCACGCACAAGGAGCTGGTCGTCAAGGTGTTGCGGGGCGAAAGCACCTTTGATCGTGATCAACGAAGCAATCAGTCGGCGGACGTAGGCTGGGGTAATTCGTAGGCTGCGCTGATGGAAAATTGGGTAGAGTTTGTCGACCGCGCGATCGAGGTCTTCTTCGGAAAGATGTGGTGAGCGAGGTGCGCGCGGGTCTTTTGGGTAGTTTTTGCGCCGCAACTCTAAGCAGACAACTTCGCGCAGGTTGGCCGGGTCTTCCCATATATCGTTGACATCAATGATCAGGCCTCGCTCGACAAATCGCCGGTAAATGGCCGGGTCGAGTTGTTCCGGTTGGTCTGTGGTGGCGACTAAAATGCAATCCCGTCGTCCGTGGGCAATTTCATCAAGGATAATGTTGGAGGCATCGACAAGCGTCGACTGTTGCGATTTGATCGAGCTGCGTTCATCGGGGATGCCGAAGGCCGAGTGAGCCTCTTCCATATGTCGTAGGCAAAGGCGTGCTGGGTTGCCCATCGCTTTGCGAAGGTAGTTACCCGGCTCGCCAGCGAAAGCGGTTTGGTAGTCATTGGGGGTGATCATTGCATAGTCGACCCGAACACCGTCTTCATCCAAAGAGGAGAGGGCCTGACTGATGCGATTACGGAAGAGGTAACGAATAATCGGCAGACGTGAAAAAAAGCGTAATCTTGAGCGTTTGCGGCGCTGTTCAATGCGAACGGCCAGGGCCGGATCAACTTCTGCCAGGCTTCGCCAGAAAGGTTGATTGGCCATCAGTTCGTCGCGTTTTGCCTTCAGATCAACAACCGGTTTAACTTCGGAGGAAAAGAAAGTTTGTTCAATTGCCTGCTTGATGGTTGCGCTTTTTCCGCTGCCGGAATTTCCGATCACCAGAATCAATGGCGCGCGCGGCAATTCCGGGTCGTCCGAGTATTCCTTGAGGATGAAGGTATGGTAGATCTTGTCAAAGGTGCTGCTGAGGGAGTGAGGCACAAAAGTATCGATGGTCTCTTTTTCAAGCAAATAGGTCAGGTACTGATGATCGTGCTGGTCAAGTTCTTTCGACAGAATTCGATTCCAGGCTGCGTTTGCATCCTGAGATCCAGCGGCCTCAAAACGGCTGTGCCAATCATTCAACAGGCCAGGGTTTTGTAGTAGCTTGAACTCACGCTCTTCCTCTTTGAAGAGCTGTTTGATGAAGAGAAACAGGCGCTTGGGGGCGGAACGATGTGGATTGTACTGGTGTAGTCGCCGCAAGACAAAGCGGCGCGTCTCACTGCTCCAGCTCGCCACCAGGCCTTCAATCTGCTGGATCCTGGCTTCGGAAAGGCTGACGTAGATCGGAGATCTGGTTTTACGGGTTTGTGGCATTGTCGTCGTCCATGCTGTTTGATTTCATGGGTGCCGGCGCTGGCAGGGTTACCGGAACGGCTGACGAAGTATTGTTCAGTACGACTGTGTTCTGTCCCTGTTGGTTCTTTTCGTAGGCTGTCGCCCATTTTTGTTGGTTAAGGAAGTCGAAAAGAGATGGGTCGTTGGCGCTGGTCAGTCCAAGGGACTGGCGCATTTGCTGGATCGATTCACTGTAGGCTGCGTAGAGTTTTTTGGTTCGACTCGCCTCGAGGTCAGCAGCATAATTTTCCGCTTCGGCGATCAGTTCGCGGCGTTTTTTCTCCTCACTGGCTTCGGCCAGCTTTTCTCCGTATCGAGTGTCGCGCAAAACAAAAGAGATCACTTCGATTCCGTATTTTTGTTCCAGCGTCAGGCTGCCTTCGTTAATGGGTCGGTCCTTCAAGGTTCGATAAATCTGCTCTTTAATTCGCACCCGGTCAGAAATCAGTTCATTGATCGATTCACTTTGCATGACATCTTTGACGATACCGTCAAAATCAGTTTGTAGCAGGGTTTGGGGCGAGCGATTTTCTATCCCCCAGCGATTCAGATCTTGAATTCGGTAGGTGAGCATGGCACTTGTCCAAAGGGCGACATTGCCTTTTGACATGATTCTTTTCGGTTCGATCGAGTTGCCGAGATGCAGCTCCTGATTCATCAACGGGACTTCCAGCTCCAATTTGGTGAAGATCGGTAGGCGGAAATGCCAACCGACCCTGGTAATGGCGTCCCGTTCACCGGAAAGAGTTTCGAGAATAAAGGCATAATTGTGGCGCACCTTGTAAAAGGTTTTGCTGGCGTAAACCATCGCAATGCCGCTGTAAATCAGCACAAAGACAAATAGGATGAAAAGAATGCGTTTGATGAGGGCTTTCAAGCGGGCACGGTGAAGTATGCTTGATTGCATTTCCTGAGTCACAGCAGGCCTCCTGAGAATCAGCCAGTGGCTGAAATCGTAAAATCATAGATGTGTTGTCGAGCATCTAATGATAACAGGAATGAAAAAGATTTCTAGGAGAAAGTTACGATAATAGAAAAGCGTTTTATTTTTATTGAAAGGTGTGTGGATGGCGCTATGAGGCGTTATGAGGTCATTCTAGAAGGTCTTTATCTCATCGGTTTTTATGCTGGTTTTATTTTGATGGGGTCGTGGTTCTGGTTATTGGAAATAATGGAAAACAGTGTTTTAGTCAACTTTGAGGATCTCTTCGATTTTTTCCAGTGCCGCGACGGCACCGCAAGCAAAAGATAAATGTGGGGCACCGATCTGCGGTTCCCGGGGATTGATCCGCAAAACTTTAGCTTTTGGACTGCGTCCAAGCCGTTCACTCAAGTTGCGGATAGTGGGAATCGCCGAGCCTGCTCCCATTTCGACAACAACAAGTTGTCCACTTTGGCTTTGCTGTAGAAAACTGTCAAAGTTGTCTTCTTGGTCCGATGTTCGTTGATGCAGCCATGAATAATCACCGAACATCAGGATGTTGGGACGGGCAACACGTTTACAGCTAGGACATTCAGGTGCTGATTCTGCGCGCATGGTCGATTCGTCAATGGTAATTTTCTCTCGATTCGGCCAAATACTGCGATTGCAGGGAACCGTGCATTGCAGGTGATGTATCGAGCCGTGGACTTCAAGGACTCGCTCCTCACCAAAGCCCGCTTTTTGGAATTGGCCGTCGACATTTGAGGTCACCACAAAGTGGTCCAGGCTGTAGCGCTTGCACCAGTCCTGTAACAGGGAGAAACCAGTATGTGGAACGGTACTGCGATAAAGGTTAGTGCGGTGGCCGTAAAATCCCCAGCCGAACAATGGGTCGCGTTCGAAGTGCTCAGGGTTCGCTGCCTGCACAAAGCTCAGCCCGAGTCGTTCATACATCGGGTAGGCATTCCAGAAGCCCTGGTTGCCGCGAAAATCAGGCAGTCCCGAGTCGACGCCGATGCCAGCTCCTGCGGTAATGACCATCGCTGTTGCGTTACGAATTGCGTCTGCAGCCTGTGCGTAGGGGGAGTCGGACATCTGGGCCTCCTTTTAAAGTTTCAGATAGCAACGCTCACGGGAGTGGGATTAAGAATTTTAACCAGCGCTTGGGGATCGATTCCCACCAAAAGGCCTCGCCGACCACCATTGATATAGATTTTTTCCAGCGACAAGACTGATTCCTCGACGTAAACTGGCAGCTCCTCTTTCGTCCCGAAGGGTGAAATCCCACCGGTTTGATAGCCGGTCAAACGATCAGCCTTTTCCGGAGGGCAAGGACGGACCTGTTTGACCTTCAGCTGTCGTGCCAGGTGCTTGAGAGAGACCTCGCAGCTACCGTGCATCAAAACAATCATCGGCTGCTCCCGCTCATTCTCCATAACCAGTGTTTTGATCACCTGATATTCATCAACACCAAGTTCGCGGGCACTGGTTTTGGTGCCGCCCTTTTCTTCATACTTGTAGGGGCAGGGCACAAATTTGATCTTGTGCATCTTCAGGGTTCGGATAGCCTGGGTTGTTGGAGTTTTTGTCTTTGCCATAATTACAGATACCTGATGATGAGAGTCATGATGACCAATGCCAGACTTAAGACTGTCAGCCCAACAAACACCCAGGCCAGGCCTTTGTAGATCGGATCAGTTTTACGTTGTGCCCGAATGGTCGTCGGGATCAACCAACCGAAGGCCGCACCGCTGAGTAAGCCACCGACGTGTGCCGCGTTGTCAGCACCGACGACAAAGCCAAAAACCAGGGCAATGACAATCCATTGAAAAAGAAAATTACGTCGTTGAATACCGAGACTGCCGCCGATACGATGATAGTAGCTGACGGCAAAACCGAAGATACCGAATAGCGCACCAGAGGCGCCGACAACGACTATCTGTGGGTGAGTGACCAGTCCCGCCAAAGTGGCAAAGATAGCCGTAACCGAATAAATGACAAAAAAGCGTTGCCAGCCGACTTCCGATTCGATCAGCGGACCGATCTGGTAGAGGACCACCATATTAAAGCCGAGATGGATAATGCCGCCGTGCATGTAGGCGTAAGAGAGGCAGCGCCAGATTTGGCCATTTAGCGCCTCAGGCCAGTATTGTGCTCCCCAATGGTAGAGCAGGCGGGTGTCTGGGCTGAGAATTGCCCGCATGCCATAGCCGGCGACAGTCCCGTGAAGAACCATCAGAGTAAAGAGTGCCAGATTGACGTAAATCAGAATCTGCACGAGCGAATGGCCGCGCAGTGAATTGGTAATAAAGAACTTTTGACGTTGGTAGGGGG
>CALZLE010000382.1 GCA_945788205.1 uncultured Desulfuromonadales bacterium | reverse complement strand
GTGGACTAAGTTCCGAAGAACAGTCCGAGACTCTCTGGTTGACCCAACGGGTCATCGTGGAGGCACGGTTCGAGGATGGAAAACCCGCTCCCGATGGCACTCAGGTTCTTGTCAGTGCTGCCGACGGCCATCGACATTGGGCCCGGGTTCAGCAGGGTGAGGCCGTCTTTGACGATGTCGTCGTTGGGCCGCAGCGTATCAGTTTCATGACTTATGAGCATCGGGGATAATCCATGACAAAAAATCCGCCACCCTCACGAGAAATATCGATTGCATCCTCAGAAATTAGAGCCAATAAAAGGGTTCTAGCTAAAATAACTCAGGACGGTGAGAAAGTCTGCGAGCTGATCTATTGGCCCGAGAAGGACTGGATTATTCCCCTGACCAAAGCGGAGCTGGCTCTTCTCTTGAAGGAAGAAGCGCTTCTCGACAACGCCATTAGTGATGTTCATAAAGCCAATGAAAAAGGGGACCGTGATCTGATTGCTCGTGCCAAGGCAAAATTTGCAGAGTTGGTGGACGACCGGATCGGCGAAGCTCAACGGATAGTGCAGGCCGAGCCCCGCTCAAAGACCCAGCCGCGCAACAACATGGCCCCGCAAGTAATCGGAGGGGGAAAGCTCACCGAAATCGTCCGTTTCGGCGGCAAGAAATGGTCTTTTGTCCCCACAGATCTGGTTGAGGCGTTCAAAAATCAGAAGGCATATTCATTCTCAGAAGCATGTAAAATAGTTCGAGACAATACTACCGTAAAGCCGGTTTCCGAACAGGATCTCAGCGGCTTAAAAGAGCCTTGGCGCACTGAAGGAGGCCAGCTCAACAAACAGCGGCTCAAAGAGCAATTCGGCAAGGTCAGCGCCAAGATCAATAAAGATTGGAAAATAGTTGACCCCCAAGACGACCAACTCTCTATCCGCACACTGCTCTCAGCACCTGCCCGGCTGGCTGTCGGCGAGCAAAGTCTCGATCAATTCGATGCCTGGGTGGCTTCGCTCAACGACAATCTTCGCTGGGTTGCCAACCGCAACGAACAATTGCGCCGCGAGATCCAGAAACAATTGGAAAATGAAAAGAGCCATCCATTTGACAGCGACTTCCATGGTCGGGTAAAAACCGCGGTGGAGGCTATCTGGGGCGGGGATGAGGAGCAGAAAGACTGGGTAGAAAAAACCAGGAGCCGCCCGTTTCCTACCGTAGAGGGTGAGCGGGAAAGGCTTCGCCGAAAACTTGCCTTGGAAATCAGTGCGCGAAAAGCCCCTGAATCCCAATTCGACGCCAGCTCCGAAGCGCAGCTCATGCGGTACACTTACGGGGTGACCGCCGCCACCGATTTCGACCTGCAAAAGGGGCGATTTACCGCCGAGGCCAAAGCTGAGCTCGATTTCGCCCTGTTTGAAGCCAAGGCCCAGGGCCATGCAATACTACCCAATGAGAAAGGGCAGAGCCTCGATATCCCGGTTAAAGTAACCGAATACACCGGTGAGTGGAAGCCGACAGATTACATCCTTTCCCCTTTTCCAACCTTTGACTTTGAAAAGTCCTTTCTGACTCCCGAATCGATGAAAAACACTGCCGGGCTGTTTCGCCATTGGCTAAACGGCAAAGGGATCGATGTCTTCAAGCATATCAATCCGGAATTGAAAATACAGCTCATCGGCCATACTGACAAGAAGGGAACCGATGCCTATAATCAGGGCTTGAGCGAATGTAGGGCGCGGGTGGTCTACGGCTATCTCACCCGGCATAGCTCTCATTGGCTGGCGATGTTTGAGGTGCCGCAAAACCATGGCGGGTGGGGCATTGAAGAGCTCCAACAAATGCTGAACGCTCTGGGCGCAACGCCGACTTTAAAAGTCGACAATGACTGCGGTTCTCTCACCCGGCAGGCGATCAGTGCGTTTCAAAAAAAGACAAACTTGCAAAACAGGCAGGGGGCCAGCCCAGGGCTCGGCCCAGCCATATCGACGCTGAGTTTCAATCCACAGCCGTTACCAAACCTGTTTTCCAGCCCAAAGACCGATGCACGGCCCGATCTGTTGGAGGATGGCTACATTCATTTAACTGGCGGCGACCCGACCGTGCAGGCGCTGGTGGAGGCGTATCTGGAACGGTATGCACTTGCCGAAACCATCACCCCGGAGTTCTTCGAGGAGGGCAAACCCTTTATCGGTGTTGGTGAAACACAGCCAGAAGTGAACACCGAAGCGCCCGAAGTCAAAAACCGCCGTGTCGAATTTGTACTCAAGCAGGCCACCTATGAAAACGTTGTCAAAGAGGAAAAAGAGGTTCCACTCGGCGATCTGCGCCTGAAACTCGAAGCTCATTTGGGCGGTTACGTCGGAGCCAACCTCATGGCCTCCGCCGATGTTCATTTCGATGTCAACCAGGGTGTTCTGCAAGCCCGGGGCGTTCGAGCCGGAATGGAAAAAGCCGACACGGAAGCCAGCGCAGGGGCAGGAGTGTTCGCCGGGGCCAAGGCCGAAATCGGTTGCAAGGGCATACTTGAGTGGAAAAGTCCTGAACCGCCTCCCGAAGCGACAGTGGCTGGAACTCAGAAACTCGACACGGGTGCTTCTCACCAACCAAGCGACAGATGCTTGCCCTGCCACGATTCGACAAGACTGGATCTGACCCAATCCCGGTCGTTTGTTGAACTGGGTAGTGTGGGATATACGGCTACTGGGATGCTCGGGGCAAATCTGAGCGGGAAGGTGCAGATTGGGTTTGACCGAGAAGGCTCAAATAAATTCATAGTCATGGTAGAAGCTTCTGCTGCTTTAGGTGCGGGCTTCGGCGGCAAGCTGGCTTTTTCTGTTAGTGCAGAGCATACCTACAATTTTATTGCCATGGTCTACACGCAGCTCCGGGATAATGATTTTTCGATCGTGGAAATATTCGGTGATCCTGATGAACAAATATTTGAGCTCTTCTGCAGTTGGTCGTACAAAATGCTTTTGCAGGGTAATCTTGTCGGTGCAACAGTTCTAATTGTTGGTGCTGTCGGAGTAGAAGTTGCTTCGCAAGGCTATGGATTGATCGAAGAATGGAAAAAGGAGCGGGAAATAGATGAACAAGCTAAAAAGTTAATTGAAAATATCAATAAAAATGCCGATTTTCTGAAATTTACCTTGCCGGAAGTCAAAGGGCGTATTCTCTATCTTTTGGTTAAGCCAGACAAAGGCGTGTTTGAGCTGTTGAGTTCTTGGTTTGATAAAGCAATAATAATCACACAGCGAAAAAAGGCTGTACTGAAGGTGCTTGCCTGGATTCAAAGCCAGAGGGATTGTCAGGAAGTTTTAGAGCACATGGGCGTGAACATCCCCCAGGGCAAGGAAGACAAAGAGAAGAGAATACGCTTGGAGACTAACAGGAACTCTTTGCTTGAATTTCTTGATGAAGTTGGGGTGTCCTCCGAAAAATGGGACAGATGGTATCAAAATCTGCCTAAGTTCGCTGCAACGTCCACCAACGGGCCAGTTCAGATGAGTAACTCTCCTGATGAGTTCTAAGGTTGAGTGGTCGGTTCGATTCGGTTAACTACGCAACGGATACCACCGCCGTCCACGGTATTCGGGAGCACTTCTCTTCTTCGATGCAATAATTTAAATGCTGCAGTTCCAATGACATCCGAACCACGCAATATTTTTTGTGAACCTTTCTCTGGTCCCTGAGGGTTGTTGGGGGGAGAATGCTTGTAGTAATCCCAGGCGTACCAGTCCTTGACCCATTCCGACACATTACCAGTCATATCGTAAAGCCCCAAAGGGTTAGGAGGATAGGTGCCGGGAGACTGAGGGTGCCAAGGTGAACCTTTCCCTCTGTAATTTCGTCCTTTATCCAGTAAGCCATTATCCGTCGCAAACGGCACATTCAACCCCCTGCTGCGGGCGGCATATTCCCATTGCGCCTCGGTGGGGAGATCAAAAGGCAGGCCGCTGATTTCACTGAGCCAGTCACAATAATCCTTTGCGTCTTGCCAAGGGAGCCCAATTACTGGAATCTCGGGTGCACGGTCTTTGTCGCCTATATAATCTTTTTTAAACAAATCCCGTTTTGTCACCTTTGAAAAGTTATCATACTCGCCATAGGTCACCTCATATTTCTGAATCGAATAACTATCGAGCGTCACCTTGTGTGCTGGCTGGGTGTCGGCGTCACCGGTCCAAAAAGCATGATAAGTGCCACGCTCATCGGTCACTTCACGTCCGGCGTCGCCCATCATGAAGCTGCCCCCCTCGACAAATACCAGATTACTCAGAGTCTTATCGATAAAGGCCTGCACCTCCGGATCGGCTGCTTTCGATATATTACAGCCGCCAAGGCCGGTAATCAGCAGAACAGCAGCAAGAATAGAAGCGATAATCTTCATGGTGGATCTCCCTCCAGAATTCACAAATAAATTTGAGAGG
>CALZLE010000381.1 GCA_945788205.1 uncultured Desulfuromonadales bacterium | reverse complement strand
TCTACACCTTCTAAAATCCCCTCCTTTTCCTCTCCTGAAGAATTGACTGGGGAATCCCAGGTATTGCCTGCAGGCTGCAACAACATTTTGAACCGGTCACCAGTCTGGTTCGCTCCAAAGATGGTGCCCCGCCGCCTATTGATAGTCTCTTTACAAGTCTCAAGCAGGTCCGAGACATGTTGATTCAGATAGGCGCTGCTGCTGAAAGTGAAGAACAGGCTTTCAATATTGCCAAGGGGAGGATGAGTGGCGCCCATTCCGGAGACCCTCTTAACGCCGCGGCAAGAGAATTTCGGCTTTTACCTGAACCGGTGAAAGGATTGGTCAGCTCCCTCACGTCCCAAGGCTGGCAGATGACCCTTGCCTCGGCTAAAAAAGAACTGAACGCGGTCTGGAGGAGTGACGTCCTCCCTGAATACAAAGATGGGCTCCAAGGGAGATATCCGCTCGTCAAAGACAGCGGTATCGATGCGACTATGGCCGATTTCAGCCGCTTTTTCGCCTCAAACGGCACCATCGACAAATTTTTTAAAGAATATCTCAGTTCTTTTGTAAATACCAAGGGGGCAACCTGGAAACCTGTGTCGATGAATAAATCGGGCGTTGGGTTGTCTAAAGAGACGCTCAGGCAATTCCAAAATGCGGCCAAAATTCGCGATATCTTTTTTGCTAATGGCGGGGCTGTCCCATCAGTGATTTTTGAATTGAAGCCCTTATCCCTCGATGCAAATGCCGCTTCCTTCAGGCTTTATCTGGAAGGTCAATCCACCGAATATCGACATGGTCCATCGCGGCCGCAGAAATTTGTCTGGCCGGGACCAGAAATCAACGCCGGTGTCAGAACCACCTTTTTGACTCTGGATGGCGAGGAGTTCGGGCACTCCGAGGAGGGATCCTGGGCATGGATAAAGACTTTGGACCAAGCGGAAATCACCAATACCAGCTTGCCCGATCGATTTTTGGTGACCTTCCAGGTCCGTGGCTACACGGCACGGTATGAGTTGAGGGCGAACAGTGTCAAAAACCCCTTCAGGCTCAAAGAGCTTGAAAATTTTCGGTTACCGGAATCGTTATGATGAGCCTTCAAGAGCAGCCAGGATATTATGGGAAGTTGCCTGTATTAGGCGATTTCGTGTCGAGGCGTCTACCAGGTGAATTCGTTCGCGTGTGGGATACCTGGCTCCAGAAATCCCTGATTGCCAGTAAGCAGGCCCTTGGTGAGAGCTGGCTTGACATTTATCTTACCAGCCCGATCTGGAGATTCCTTCTAAGCCCTGGGAATTGTGGGACAAAAACCTGGATGGGAATCTTGATGCCCAGCGTAGATAAGGTTGGCCGATATTTCCCATTGACTCTTGCAACGGCTGTCAACAGAACGGATTCATTGTCGAATCTATTCGTCTCCGCGGGAGGTTGGTTCGAACGTCTGGAACAGCTGGCATTGTCCGGTCTGGAGGAGGATTTTGACCTGGATGCCTTTGATTCGCAACTTCGGAAAGAGGTGTTGGAGGTTGCAGAGAGCCAGAAAGCTGTCGCGCAGGAAGACAGCGACCAATCCGACGGCAAGAAGTCGCTTGCCTTTCATTTTGAGTTAACCACGCTTGAAGAGTTGCCTGCGGCATTTATCCATTTGAGCTCCTGTCTGTTAAATCAGACACAGCCTGCCTACAGCTTCTGGAGCACAAGTGGTTCGGACCGATTGGAAGCCTGTCTCCTGGTGTACCAGGGGCTACCGCCTGAAAATGTTTACTCTGAACTTCTCAGTGGACATTTCTTCCATACTGCTCGACAGGGAATCCCCGGCAGGAGCTTGACCTGCGATAAATATAAGCTATTATTTTTTAATGATAATTTAAAAAGTGGCCACAATGACTTGACAAATACTGCAGGATGGCAATCTGCCGCGATCACCTCGAGGGGGACGGTTCGGGAGGTCAATGAGGATGCCTATCTGGACAAACCATCCCAAGGTTTATGGGTCGTTGCTGACGGGATGGGGGGTCATTGGGCAGGGGAGGTTGCCAGCAGCTCAGTCGTGGAGGCACTTGCATCGGTCAGCGCAGGCAATGACCTGGATAAATTTGTTGCTGAGGTTTCTCGCCGCTTGAGGTCGGTGAATGCTGAGTTGATAGACAAAGCAATTATCGAGGGCAAGGGGAGGTCCATGGGCAGCACCGTAGTCGCCTTGTTGGTGGCCAATGGTCAGGGAGCGGCTCTTTGGGTCGGTGATAGCAGGCTATACAGGTATCGCAATGGCACTCTTTCCCAACTCACTGAAGATCATTCCCTGGTTGCCGAAATTGCCAGGCAGGGCCTCTCAGCAGAATCTGAACCAGATATCCAGGTCAACGAAAACATAATCACCAGGGCTATTGGAGTGAGGCCGGAGGTGGCAATTGATGCAATTACCTTCACAACAGAGGTTGGAGATATCTACCTGCTCTGCAGTGATGGTCTGGTTCGAGAGGTAAGTGATGAGGAAATCAGTGACCTTCTGAGCAGGAACCCTCGTGAAAGGTGTGCCCAAGAATTGCTTGAAGCGGCACTGAGGCGGGGAGCGAAGGATAATGTTACCGTCATAGTCGCTTGGCCAGATCAGGAGGCTGCAGGCTCTTCTGGGATGTCCGATCGGAACCTGGGTTGAAACCAAAAGGAGACTTTCAAGGTGCCCCAAGGGGGCAATTTTTTAACTTAGTGATCATAGCAGGATGACCATGGCCTTGTTGAAGCGTTTTTTGGGGCAGGATCAGGCCCGGATTGAGAGGAAACCCGTGATTGACATCGAGGCATTGCTGCAGGAAATAGCCCCCGATGCTCCTTCCGGGAAGGAGGATCCGGAATATGACCCTCATTTCCGGGAATTGGAGAAAAAAATTGAAGGTACGCCTGAAAAACGGGTCGGTGAGCAGGTCATTGAAGAAAGAAAAGACCCTGTCTGGCCTGAGATAGAGAAAATTGCGCTTGAGCTGCTGGACCGTACCCACGATCTGCGAGTTGCGGTTTCACTTGTTCGTGCCCTGATCCACACCAACGGAATACCAGGACTGCGGGATGGCCTGGCCCTTATTGATGGAATGCTGGAGCGTTTTTGGGAGACCCTTTACCCGCAGCTTGATCCTGTAGACAACAACGATCCCACTCAGCGGGTGAATATACTCATGACGTTTTGTGACAGGGAGACTGTGCTTCTGCCCTTGAGCAAGGCCCCCCTCTGTCCTTCCCCCAATCTGGGAAAACTGAGTTTGAGGGATATCCAGATTGCAACGGGAAAGCTCACTGCAACCGAAGATGAAAATAAGACCCCGGTGACTCTGGAAACCATTCAGGCCGCATTTCAGGATTGCCCTGCAGAAGAATTGCAGGAGATTTCCACTGCGGTTGGAGAGACCCTTGAGCTGGGGAAAAACATAGAAAATTTACTAAACGAAAAAATTGGAGCGCAAGAATCGCCACACTTTGCTGATCTTTATCAGCTCCTTGAAGAGATGAATGCGGTTTTTAAAAAGCACCAGGGATCCGCGTCCCCGCCAACCAAGGAGCCTGCGACCGTTTCGAATGACAAGCAGGCAACGGCCCAAACCACCTCCTCTCCGGGCGGATCACCCTTATCTGGGGCAATGCCTATGGATACTATCAATAGTCGAACTGATGTCATTAGCCTGCTCGAGCAGATTTGTCTTTACTATGAAAAGAATGAACCAGCCAGCCCGATACCGCTTTTACTCAAGCGGGCCATTGGGCTGGTGGAAAAAGATTTCATGGGGATTATCCAGGATCTGGCACCTGATGGGCTTCCTCAGGTCACAATGATCAGTGGAAAGAGCCAGGATGAGGAACAAGGGGGGTGAACGGGTTTCAAAGTGTCAGAGTCTATTTCGGTTCTGCCTGGATGGTTAAGAAAAGGCCTTAACCCCTAAAACTTTGAGAGGAGGAAGTTCCATGGCCGATAGCAGTCAGAAGTTCATAGCCAGAAACAGGGCACCGCGAGTTCAGATTGAATACGATGTGGAACTGTACGGTGCAGAGAAAAAAATAGAGCTTCCCTTTGTCATGGGGGTTCTCGCCGATCTTGCCGGAAAACCCCAAGAGGGCGAAGAACCGGTCCCAGTCGAGGAACGAAAATTCCTTGAAATCGATGCGGATAATTTCAATGAGCGATTGAAAGCCATGAAGCCCCATGTGGCGTTCCGGGTCCCCAACGTACTGACCGGTGAAGGTGAGCTGAGCGTCGATCTCACTTTCGAAAATATGGACGACTTTTCGCCGGCGGCCGTCGCAAGCAAGGTCGATGGCCTGAAGGAACTTCTCAAGGCTCGCACCCAGTTGGACAACCTGCTGACCTTCATGGATGGCAAGTCCGGGGCAGAAGAATTGATCGCCAAACTTCTCAGTGATCCAGCTTTGCTCGAGGCAGTGTCATCGGCACCTAAGCCGGAGGGAGAAGCCCCGCCCGAAGAACCAACGTCTGAAAAGGAGGAGTGAGCCATGGCCGAAGAGGAAAGCACCCAACAACCTGAGGCAGGAGAAAAACCACTCGAGGCAAGTGATTTTCAGGCTCTTCTGGAGAAGGAGTTTAAACCGAAAACCGATCGAGCCCAGGAGGCGGTCGAAAGTTCGGTTCGTACTCTGGCAGAATTTGTCCTGAAAGAAGTCGATCTGGTTTCCCCTGATGTGGTCCACACCGTGGAGGCGATACGGGCTGCTATCGACCAAAAGTTGACCGCCCAGGTCAACCAGGTCATGCATAACCCTGAATTTCAGAAAATGGAGAGCGCCTGGCGGGGGCTCCACTATTTGGTCAATAACACCGAAACCGACACCATGCTGAAGATCCGGGTGATGAACATCTCTAAGCAGGAGTTTGGAAAAACCCTCAAGAAATTCAAGGGAGCCAGGTGGGATACCAGTCCAATATTCAAAAAGATTTACACCTCGGAATATGATCAGTTGGGCGGAGAGCCGTACGGTTGTCTGGTCGGGGATTTTCATTTCGATCAAAGCCCCCAGGATATGGAGATGCTCGGGGAAGTAGCCAAAGTTTCAGCCGCTGCCCATGCTCCATTCATCACCGGAGCAGCCCCATCGGTGATGCAGATGGATTCCTGGGCGGAGCTTTCCAATCCAGCAGATCTGGCCAAGATTTTCACCACCGCCGAATACGCTGACTGGCGGGCTCTGCGGGATTCAGACGATTCCCGCTATCTGGGGCTTGCCATGCCTCGTTTTTTAGCTCGTCTTCCCTATGGCGCCAAAACTGAACCGGTCGAGGAATTTGACTTTGAGGAAGAGGCCGACGGCACTGACAGCAGCAAATACTGCTGGGCCAATTCTGCTTACGCGATGGCGACCAACATCAATCGAGCTTTCAAATATTTCGGCTGGTGTTCGCGGATTCGCGGAGTTGAGTCCGGGGGGGCTGTTGAAGGCCTGCCGGTGCACACTTTTCCCACCGACGATGGCGGGGTGGATATGAAATGCCCCACCGAAATCGCCATTGGCGATCGGCGTGAAGCGGAATTGGCGAAACTTGGATTTATGCCGCTTATTCACCGCAAGAATTCCAATTTTGCCGCCTTTATTGGCGCGCAGTCCCTGCAGAAACCCGCTGAGTACGACGATCCGGATGCCACGGCCAATGCCAATCTCTCAGCTCGACTGCCCTATCTCTTTGCTTCCTGCCGGTTTGCTCATTACCTCAAATGTATCGTCAGGGACAAGGTAGGGGCCTTCAAGGAGCGGGAGGATATGCAAAAATGGCTGCAAAATTGGATCATGCAGTATGTTGACGGTGACCCTGCCAATTCCAGTGAAACGACCAAAGCGCGCAAGCCACTGGCTGCGGCAGAGGTCGTCGTTAAGGAAGTTGAGGGCAATCCTGGGTATTATAATTCATTTTTTTACTTGCGACCGCACTATCAGCTCGAAGGGCTGACGGTTTCTTTGCGGTTGGTGTCCAAACTGCCTTCGCAAAAAGGTGGTTAGGGGGCGGACAAAAGGGGAAATACTCGCAAGACAAAAACTGAAAGGGGGAGGTCATTATGGCAGCCGACATGTTTTTAAAAATTAACGGCATTAAGGGAGAGTCTGTCGACGATGCGCACAAGGATGAAATTGATGTCCTTGCATGGTCCTGGGGCATGAGCCAGTCCGGAACGACCCATATGGGAGGCGGAGGTGGGGGAGGAAAAGTCGCTGTGCAGGATATGTCCCTGACCAAGTACATCGACAAAGCGACGCCGAATCTCATGCTGTTCTGCTGCAACGGTAAACATGTTCCTGAAATGTTGTTGACGGTGCGGAAGGCTGGCGAGAATGCCTTGGAGTACGTCAAGATAACGATGAAAGACGGAATCATCAGTTCCGTCAGCACCGGTGGCTCTGGTGGCGAGGACCGGTTGACCGAGAACGTCACTTTGAATTTTGCCAGTGTCAAAGTGGAGTACACTCCACAAAAACCGGATGGTACTGGAGATGCTGCTATCGAGATGGGCTGGGATATCGCCAAGAATATTAAGATGTAAATGGTCGGCGAAAGCACCGACGGTATGCTTTGATATACTGTCGGTGTTGCTGAAGCTTTCTTTCGTTAAATCAAGGGAATAGGAACATGATCATGGAAGCGGAACACCTTCTTCGTGATGGTCGGGTTCAAGAGGCTCTGGAGAATGTTCAGAGCCAGATTCGCAGTCTTCCGGACAAGAGCGAATACCGGGTTTTCCTTTTCCAACTGCTCGCCATCCTCGGCCAATGGGAACGATCCTTGACCCAGTTGAATATTGTGGCTGATCTGGATGAGGCTGCCTGGCCCATGGTTTACCTTCACCGTGAAGCACTACACTGCGAGGTTTTTCGTGAGGAGGTTTTTTCCGGCTGCAGCAAGCCGCTTGTCTTTGGCAAACCGTCCCAGTGGATTGCCTTGCTGCTTGAATCCCTTCGCCTGGCCTGTGATGGGCACTATGATCAGGCTTCCACTCTCCGCGAACAGGCTTTGGAACAGGCGCCGGAAAGCGGAGGCACGATCAATGGAGAACCTTTTACCTGGATTGCCGATGCCGATACCCGGTTGGGACCGGTTCTCGAAATTATCCTAAACGGACGTTACTACTGGGCTCCAATTTCTCAGATAAGTGCAATATCAACAACCGAACCTGAGGACCTGCGTGATTTGGTCTGGCTGCCAGCGGAGATTACCTGGATAAACGGCGGCCAAGCCTACGGGTTGATACCTGTTCGCTACCCAGGTTCTGAAACGTCGCAGGACCCTGCCATTCAATTGGCTCGCAAGACCGAATGGGAAGAGGTGGCTGACAATACATTTTATGGCCGAGGCCAGCGGATGCTGGTCACGGACCAAAATGAGTACCCACTTCTTGAAGTCCGAAACATAGAGTTTGGATGCAAATAGGGGAGCTGTTTTCGAGTCGTTAGACCGCCCCGAAACAATCATTTT
>CALZLE010000380.1 GCA_945788205.1 uncultured Desulfuromonadales bacterium | reverse complement strand
CGAAGTCCACCGCAGAGAGCGCAGTGAAAAACTGCTCTGCCGTGGCGAAGAGTATGATCCCTGCCTGTTTGCTGTTGCCTCCGACAGTCCGCTTGACTTGGATGTACCACGTTACGACATCAATGATGCCACAGGCCTCTGTGACCTGATCATCGAGAAGTTCCTGTCATGAACGAAATTCGGGTGCGCTCAAAGGTCTGGCTCGAAGTCGATGGGCAAGCGTTTCTGGGTGACGGAAGATTTCAGACGCTGGTCGCCATCGATCGAAGTGGTTCGATAAATGGCGCAGCCAAGGAATTGGGAATTTCCTACCGTAAAATCTGGGCGCAGCTGCAAGCGATGGAAGAAAATGCTCCCTTCAAACTGTTGGAACGCCGCACCGGGGGAAAGGGGGGCGGAGAAACCCGCTTGACCCCAGCAACACAGGAACTTTTACACAGCTATCGAACTTTGCGTGATCATGTCAATCGAGCGGCCGATCAGGGATTTGAGGAGATTTTTCATTGATGTGTAGGGCCTTGCTGCCAGCACTACTGATTTTACTCTGCTACTCGCTTCCAGCCACGGCCATCGAGCTGTCGGTGTTCGCCGCCTCATCCCTGACAGAAGCAATGACGGATGTCGCCAAGCACTACGAACTGCAGCACCCGGACGTTCAAATCCGGCTCAACTTTGCTGGCAGTCAAACCTTGGCGATGCAGATTGAGCAGGGGGCTCCTGCCGAGCTATTCATTTCCGCCAGTCGACCGGTGATGAGCAGGTTGCAAGAACGCGACTTGGTTGCAAATGTTCAGCCACTGCTCGGTAATCGCCTGGCTGTGGCGACCCGCTCTGACCTGCAACCGCCACTGAACAGTCTTCGAGATTTAACCCGGCCGGAACTCTTACTGGTCATCGGCAATCCGCAAGTTCCGATCGGCGCTTACACCCGAAAACTTTTTACCAACCTGACGGCATCTCCTGCTTTTGGTTCCGCCTTGGTCACCCAGATCAAAAAGAACATCGTCAGCGAAGAAGGGCGCGTAAAAGCAATCATCGCCAAACTTTTACTCGGTGAAGCGGATGTCGGGATCGTCTATCAAAGCGATCTCACCAACAGCAAACTGCTCTCTATTGCTGTACCGGAAAAACTGAACCCTCGTGCTATTTACCAGTTGGCGAAGACCACAGAAACCAACCATCACAGCGAGCAGTTTTATGCGTTTTTACGGAGCAGTGAAGCGACTGAAATCTTTCGGCGTTTCGGTTTTCTGCCTGGGAGTGAGTTGTGAAACGGCCACGGCTTTTCAATTTATTTCTGCTGACCTGCGGTACGGCCCTGGGCATCTTGATCCTACTACCAGTGTTGGCGCTCTTGCTGGCGGCCAGTCCAACTGGGCTGCTAAAATTGTTTACGCAACCTCAGGTGCTGCAAGCACTCTGGATCACTTTACTGTCATCCTTACTGGCCCTACCGATGATTTTTTTGCTCGGCCTGCCATCCGCCTACGGGCTCTCCCGCTGTAGTGGTCGCGTCCGCCGCAGCCTGGAAGTCCTGCTGGAACTACCGATGGTGATGCCACCAGTGGTCGCCGGATTAGCGCTGTTGCTTGCCTTCGGCCGGCGCGGTCTGCTCGGCGATCTGCTAAACGGTGTCGGTCTGCGTATCCCCTTCACCCTTGGCGCGGTCGTGCTGGCGATTGTGTTTGTCATCACTCCTTTTTTCGTCCGCCGATGTGTGGTGTTGTTCGATGCGATAGAGCAGAAACTTGAAGAAGCGGCGCTGTTGCTCGGGGCTACGCCGTTGCAAACCTTCTGGCATGTCACCTTGCCGGTGGTCCGCCGCGGCCTGTTTGCTGAAGGCGTAATGGCCTTGGCACAAGGGGTCGGCCTGTTCGGTGTGATCATTCTATTTGCCGGGAATCTCCCTGGGCGGACCCAAACGCTGTCACTGGCAATATACAGCGCCTTTGAGAGCGATCCGCAACAAGCTTTTAGCTTGGGAGCCTTACTGTTGTTGATCTCTTTATTGCTGCTGGCAACGGTGCACCTGCTGGCACCACCCGAGGGGGGCCGATGAACGACTTGATCTGCCGACTGCACTATCCCTTGGCAAACTTTGATTTGGCGGCAGAATTAACGGTTCCCCCCGGGGTAACGGTTATACTCGGGCCAAACGGGACCGGCAAGAGTAGTTTACTGCGTCTTCTGGCTGGTCTCAACCAACCAGTTTCCGGGCAAATCATGCTCGGTGAGCGCTGCCTGTACGATGCAGAAAAACAGATTTTTCTACCACCGGAGCAACGCCGGATCGGGATGGTCTTTCAAGATTTAGCGCTATTCCCCCACCTGAATGTCAGCGGCAATATCGGCTTCGGTCTGAAAATGCGCCGGACATCCAGCGGCGAACGGCAAAAAAAAGTACAGCAGCTCTTAGAAAAACTGTCGATCAAACATCTGGCCGAACGCGATGTTGCCACTCTTTCCGGCGGCGAACGGCAGAAGGTTGCGCTGGCCCGGACCTTAGCGACCGATCCGCAACTGTTGCTGCTCGACGAACCAACCGCGTCCTTGGACCCCAGCGCTCGTGGCGAGATACGTCGCTGGCTACAGGCGGTGTTGACGCGGCTGAGAATCCCCACTCTTCTGGTCACCCACGATGCCGAGGAGGTCGCTTATTTCCGCAAGCGGGTGGTGGTGATGGAGCAAGGGCAGATTATCCAGCAGGGCAGCTTTCATCAATTGCTACGTGAACCAGCCAGCGAGTTCGTCGCCCGTTTTGTCGGGGTTAACTACATCCTTGGCGACGTTCGTGAGCAATCAGGAAAGTTGGCTTTCTACAGTCGAGGGGGCACAAAATTTCTCGCGCCGTTCGAACAGGTCGTCCCCGGCCCTGCCTTTATGACCGTGCTACCCTGGGATATTGCCCTCTACCGGGAACTACCCGACGGCAGCCCGCGCAATAACCTTTATGGTGAGATCCACGATGTGGTGATCTTCGGTGACCGGGTACGGATTACGCTGGCGCAAGAGGATAAGTTGGTGGCTGAAATCAGCACGCGCGGCTATCTGGCTCTCGGTGAACCGCAACCGGGTGAAAAGTTCTGGGCGGTATTCAAGGCCCGTGAAGCAAGAATTGAAAGCTATGAGGAGTCACCATGCTGACTTATGCTGATGCACTGAAGATCGTTCAGGAGACCGTTTCGACTCTGCCGCTGCAGACCCTGCCACTTCCCAACGCAGCCGGACAGGTTCTGGCCTCTCCGGTTCGGGCTCGCTGGGACATGCCGCGCTGGGACAATTCGGCAATGGACGGCTTTGCCACTTCATCACAGGACTTGTCCTCATCCGCCAGCTTAGAAGTGGTCGGCAGCTCCTTTGCCGGGCATCCCTACGATGCAGTATTACCGCCAGGAAAAGCGATTCAAATTACCACCGGCGCACCATTACCGGAGGGTGCTGACACGGTTATTCCGATTGAGGATTGCAGCGAAAACAGCGGTATTTTAACCTGGTCCACGCCGGTAAAAGCAAAACAACATGTCCGTTATCGAGGCGAAGAGTATCGAGCCGATGAGGTCTTACTCGATACCGGAACGGCCCTGCATGCAGGAGCGATCGGTCTATTGGCGAGTGCAGGGGTCTCCGAAGTTCAAGTTCATCCGCGCCCCCGCGTCGCGGTTTTCTCTACGGGCGATGAACTGGTCGAACTGGGCCAGGAGCCGGGGCCGGGACAGATCGTCAACTCCAACCTGCAGTACCTCTGCGCACGTCTGAGCGAGTGCGGTTGCGTAGTCATTCCGCTGGGGATCGGTGAAGACCGGCGTGAAGATCTGGACCAGATGATCGATCAGGCTAAATCGGCCGATCTGCTCCTTTCCACCGGTGGGGTTTCCGTCGGTGAAAAGGACCTCGTACAACAAACCCTGGAACAGCATGATTTTGAGCGCAAATTCTGGAAGGTGGCGATAAAACCTGGCAAACCGGTGCTGTTCGGTCTGCTCAACGGCAAGCCCTGCTTCGGCTTACCGGGCAATCCGGCAGCAACCGCTGCCACCTTTGAGCTGTTCGTCTTACCGGCATTGCGCAGACTGGCCGGGCTGCAACTGGAACACAAAAAAATTATCGCAACGCTACAACACCAGATAAAGGGCGGAAATAAACGTCAAGCGTTTCTCTGGGCCAGCTGTAAATGGCAGGACCACGGATATCAAGTCGAAGTGCCTCAACGACAGGCGTCGGGACAGATTCGTAGCGTGCAGGGTGCAAATGCCCTGCTGAGCGTACCGATCGGATCCCCCGACCTGGCGGCCGGAGACAGGGTTGAAATTATCCCCCTACACGCTCCCTCGTAAACCTTTGACGGAGCAATGAGATGCTAGCTCTCACGGGCGAAACAGAATCACTTTACGCCTCTCGACCACCGATTACTGCAATCACTTTCCAGTGGCAGCCACTGCAGATCCTGCAACCGAATCCAGAGCACCACGACAGGACTGGCAAAGGGCTGCCTTCCCAGTGAGAGCAGCCTGGACTTAATACCTCTTCTGCAGCAAATCATCGACTCCCCCCCTCTCAACATCAATACGACTAAGAGCTGCAAGAGTCAGCAATCTTCAGCATGGCAACAGTTCACCGATATCACTTCTTAAAAACACAAAGTCCCCGCTCGAAGGCGAGGACTTTGACAATAATCGATGGGCAACTTAGGCAAGCTACCTTGTTACTAGCGAAACAGGCCGTTTAGTGTTCTTCCGGGTCCAGTGGCAGCAGCCTTTCAGCCACAGTATAAAGGAACAGGCAGGTACAGATAGCCCCAATGGTAATGCCGAGTTCAGACAACGAAGGAGTATACTGCAACAGGCCGTTAACGAGTTCGGCGGTGCCCTCGCGCATCGACACTAATTGGCCGATAATGACCAGGTCATAACGCATGAAGAAGATCCCAATTGTCGAGGACAGACCAGCAAACATGACTCCGGTCGGGGTACGGGTTTTCTTCGGAAAGAGGATACAGAGCGGAATAACCAGCCCCATCAGCACTTCAAAGAACCAGAAATTAAAGGCAAATGGTCCACTGATCATCGACATGGTTGCTTCGTATTTTTCCGGCGGATGACCATAGATACCGGGAATGATTTTCCAGACAACAAAGAAAACCAGGGTCATCAATGTGAGGATCTGCAAGCGACCCAGGGTGTCCATGAAATCGGCATACTTCAGCGGCATCGGTGCACCAGATTTTTTATGATTGAAATAGACAATCATACCGATCAAAGCGCACCCGGAAACGAGGGCCGAGACAATGAAATAGATCGGCAGGAAAGAGCCGTGCCAGAAGGGTCGGGCTTCGAGCAGACCGAATACCGCGCCCAGGTTCGAGTGGGCAGAAACCGCAGCGGTAAAGCCAAGCACACCCATGGTAAAGGCTCCTTTGTGCATCCCTTTCATAAGAAAGTAGAACTCGGCACAGAGGAACATCAAGTAAACCCCGTAAAGGGTCCCCATCCACCAGATGGCGGAACTGAAGTTGGGACTGAGAATGGTGTAAATTCCCATTCGGATCGGGTGGTTTATTTCCATACCGATCGCTCCGAAACCACAGAGCAAGGTTAATATCGCGAGAAGAATAGCTCGTTTGCCGATAAACTCGAACTGTTTCATGCCGAAGACATGGCCGAGACTCGAAATCAAGCAGAGGCCGGTGCTGGATACGACTAGGAAAACGTAGGTCGCAATCAGAAGCCCCCAGGGGATTTCACGGGTGACATTATAAGACTGGGCATGACCAACGATCAGAACATGAATGACCCCGGCTGCTCCGGCGGCCATCCCCAACAATAGGATAGCCATCCAGACAAATAATTTCGGACGATTTTTAAAGGCTGACATCAGTCTCTCCTTTTAATCCAGGTAAAATAAATGCGGATTGGTCCCCATCGCCGGTTTCAAAACCTTTGATGGATTCCTGGCCAACAACAGGGACACTTCGGAGTTCGGATCATTCAGGTCACCGAACGCCCGGACCTTGGTCGGACAAGTGTCGACGCAAGCGGGCAGTCGCGGCGGAACCGCATAAATTCGCTGGGCGCAGAAAGTGCACTTATCAATCGCCCCGGTCTCTTCATTGTAGTAACGGGCATTATAGGGGCACGCGGTCTGACAATATTTACAGCCGATACACTTTTCTTCTTTAACATCCACAATGCCGTCGGAACTGGTGAACGTCGCTCTGGTCGGGCAGACATGTTCACACGGAGCATTGCTGCAATGCTGACACTGGCTGGGGGTATATGACTGACCGAGGTTCGGATATTTCCCTCGCAACTTGCTGGCCACAACCCAGTTCCGATAATTGTTCGGACCCAAGGGAACGTCATTTTCCGCCTTGCAGGCCACGGTGCAGGCTTTGCAATCGATACAGCGTTCGGTATCGAGGACAATGGCGAAGCGTTTGTTTTTCATCGTTTCAACTCCTTAAACTCTGCGCCTTGCCTCAGGCGGGTGTGATTTGTACAAAGGTTTCGTGCATGGCGCAATTGCCGGAGATCGGACAATACTTGCTCTCGATCAGAGCTGCATCACTGCCGCCAACGCCGGCAATGTTGCTCAAGCCCTTGGACAGAACTCCGAAACCATGCGCCATGTAGACACTGTCGGGACGGATTTTTTCTGTTATTTCCAGCTTCAGCTTTTCTTCACCAACCTTACTCTTGACCTTGACCATCTGACCGTTTTTCAGGCGCAGTTTCCTCGCTTCGGAAGGAGCCAACCAAAGAGTATTTTCCGGCATCAGGTCATGCAGAAGTGCATTGTTCGCCGTGGTACCGTGAGTAAAGTAGGCATGTCGGCCGACCAGCAGGCGATACATGTTGGTCGGGACCTTATCCGGCGACTTATAGACCGGTAGCGGATCGAGACCCTTCTTGGCATATTTCTCCGAGTAAAGTTCGATTTTCCCGGAACGGGTTCTCAGCCGCTTACCTTTTAAGCGGCCATATTCCGGCTCGGTATCTTCGTAGTAAACACCCTTTCCAAACAGAGCATCATAGATCTCTGGCTTCTTCTTCAACATGTGATGAATGTGTTCCTCCATGGTGAAATCGAAGGTTTCTGCTATTTCAGGTCCGAGCCGTTTAGCAAGCTGTTGCATGATCCAGAAATTCGTCTTGCTCTCGAACATCGCTTCAACACAGGGCTGGCGGAAAGCGACGACCGGCACCGGTCCACTCAAGTTTTCTGGTGGATCGAGACGTTCCAGATAGGTGGCCTCTGGCAGAACAACATCGGAATACCAGGCGGTGTCGCTCATGGTGATGTCGATGGTGCAGATAAAGTCCATCTGCTTCATCAGTTCGAGGGATTTGGCCCGATCCGGAACTGAGACCAGTACGTTCTGCTTGTAGACCATCATCCCCTTGATCGGGTAAGGATCTGCGGCCA
This sequence comes from uncultured Desulfuromonadales bacterium, assembly GCA_945788205.1. GTDB lineage: Bacteria > Desulfobacterota > Desulfuromonadia > Desulfuromonadales > Geopsychrobacteraceae > Malonomonas. The sequence goes on along the minus strand of CALZLE010000380.1, from coordinate 7,078 downwards.
GGGCGCGATCGCGAAAAACCGGCCAGGAGCCATCCTTCTCCGACAGATAGGTAACGCCACCTTTGTCTAAACGATCGGGGACATCGTCGTACCAAGGAGCCAGATAATCGTGTTTGGTCAACGCGATCTTCTTGTTCGGCAACAACCCGCCCTTGGTATCCCAGGCGCCAACGATGGCATTAAGAATTGCCATGGCGCGCCGCATTTGGGTGTCGTTCTGGAAGAAGGATGAGCGACGCCCCTGGTAGTAGACAGCGCTTGGAGCCGCATTGGCAAACTCGTGAGCAATCCGCCGGATATCTTTAGCCGGGATATCGCATTCCGTGGCCGCCCACCCCGGTGAGTATTGCTTAATATGCTGAGCCAGCTGTTCAAAACCGACCGTGTTCTCTTCGATGAAATCATCATCGTAAAGACCTTCGGTAATAATCACGTTGATCAAAGCTAAAATGAAAGCCATATCGGTTCCCGGCTTGATCGGGTACCATTCATCTGCCTTGGCAGCGGTTTTGGTGAAACGTGGATCAAGGTAGACCAGCTTGCGGCGGCCACCACCATCGGTTTTGATCATATCGATCGAATCAGGGGTCATCAGAGCTTCTGCGCGATTGGCACCGCTCATGATGATGTAGTCAGCATTCTTCACATCCGGAGTCGGATTGGTGCCGAAGGTGGCACTGAAACCCTGAATATTGGAAGACAAACACAGGGTCGGGTGGCGCAGGGTGTTAGGTGTCCCGTAGCATTCTGCCAATTGCAGGAAGAAGTGCTCCGAAAAGGTCCCCTCTGTCGAGGCGAACATCATCGAGGCCCGGTTATATTTTTCGGCAATCTGGTTCATGTTATTGGTCACCATATCGAGAGCTTCCTCCCAACTGGCTCGCCGCCACTTGCCTTCTCCCCGCTCTCCAACACGGATCAATGGATACTTCAGCCGATCAGGATCATAAACGACTTTCGTTCCAGCGTTACCACGGGCACAGAGCATGCCACGACTCTTGGGAAAAAAGTTGGGGTTCGGATCCAGCTTATGGATAACCCCATCTCTGACCCGAGCAATAACGCCACATTTATTGACGCACATACCACAGCTGGTATACACATCTTTCGTTATCGCGGCCACCGGTTCACTGATGTCCCCACTTTTTGCCAAAGCCTTCAGCACTTTGACCTGAGAACCCACCACTGCTGTGGTCAGGGCACATGAAGAGATGCCGAGAAATTTCCGGCGGCTCATTTTTTGTTTTTTGGGGTTTGCCACTATAGCCTCCTCCCTAACTTGGGATTTATGACGTTGTTGGTAACTCTGAGATTGAGTTCTTTCTGACTTTCTCGAATAAAGCCATCTCCATGCGATTAAACAGCTGCAATGCTTCGGCAATCCAAAGATAAAAAGGATCCGAAGATCTCGCAGCTATTCGTTCACAAAAATCGGGTAACCAGGACGATAAATAGTTTTCAAAAAAAACGATCTGTTTGTTCGTTAACTCTGCTTGACGCGCAGTATCACCAGCAGCTAAAGCGGCTTCCTCTTCGTCCAGCAGGTAGTATAAAAATTCCAGCTCCGTCGCTAGAAAATCCGGCGGCTCATCGCTGCCTTGCAGGTTAAGGTTTTCCGCTGCGTAACATGCCTCGACCTTGAGACTGGTCTCCCCCATCAAAAGGTTGCCCGCGTCGAGATAAACAGATCCGTACGGTGGCGCTGGAGTCCCTCCCAAGCTATTGACAAAAAGATGAGTATAAGCAACTTCCATCTCTCTCAACGCAGGTACTTGACTCAGCTCCGGTGGGAAGTCCAAGTGCAGCAATTGAGACAAATCGGCAACAGACTGAGCTGAGGCAGCCTGAGATGGCTGGTCGGGATACCTAAATAGATCGGAGAAGATCTGATAAGTTTTTTTTCTTTCTGCCAAATTCAACAATTTTCTACGCGCTCCGCGACATCAACGAGACCCAGTTAAAATAAACAAATTTTCTTCAAAAAAATATCATTGGAGTTAAATAATATCAAGTGGAATATAGTAAATTCCCGATAAACACCTGCACAATCAATCCAACTATTCAGAATCATTAATTATTGCTCGGTTAAAAAATATTTCAACCTAACCGAACCCCCTCGCACGCCATTCAATTTTTCAGTAGAAGCCTTAAACCGCCTACCCTCCCAAAGGAATCGAAGCACGACCTCAAACACACAAAATTGAACACTTCCAACTTTTGCATTGGCATAATTCCCTTTTAAGCAAGTCAATCCACATAAAACATTTTATATTCCAGATATAATGTTTTATGGCTTAAGGCCCCTGGAGTCAACCAAAAACAACACTAACTAATATTTTCTAACAGTTGTGGGCGAGAGAAGAGTAAAGAGGGGGATGGGAGAAACGATATCGCTTCTTAGAGCCCTATAGTTTTCATTGTGATGAACGATGAAGGAATTGGTAAATCAATTCAGCAAGGGACAGTGACAGGCCGGGCACTTGCTGTAGATCCTCCAGCGAAGCGGCTCGAACCTGCTTTAAGCTGCCGAAATGTTTCAACAAAGCCTTGCGGCGCGCAGGACCAACACCGGGGATATTCTCTAACGTAGAACGTAAACTTTCTTTGCTGCGTAATTTACGATGATAGACAATGGCGAAGCGGTGCGCTTCGTCACGCAGCCGTTCAAGTAAAAACAGAGGCGCTGAACCATTTCGAAAGCTGACTGGATTTTTCCGCCCTGGAATAAAAAATCGCTCTTCACTCCGCTCCACTGCTTTGCCACGCACATTCGCAATCACCCGACTTTTTGCAATGCCGACCGCACCAATCTGCCCAGACAACGAAAACTCCGCCAGCACTTCTGATAAAATTCCGAGCTGCCCTTTGCCGCCGTCGATCAAAATCATCTGCGGCAGATTTTGTTCTTCGATTCCGCGCCGCAGACGCCGGCGCAATACTTCTGCCAGCGAAGCATAGTCATCTGCACCAACAACCGTTTTGATTTTAAAACGCCTGTATTCAGCACTGGCCGGTTCTCCAGCAATCAACACCGCCATGCTGCCCACGGAATGAGCGCCCTGCACATTGGAGATATCGAAACATTCGATCCTCCCTGGCAACTGTGGTAGTTGAAACTTTGCCTGTAACTCTTCGAGGACCCGTTCCCGAGCATCGCGGCGACTGCCCCGTTGGCGAAAGGACTCTTCAGCGTTGCGTTGCGCAAGCAGACAGAGTCGCTTTTTTTCGCCCCGCTGCGGGGTCAGCAGACTAACCTTACGACCTCGTTTTTCGCTCAGCCATTCTGCCAGCAGTTCTGGGGTCTCCAATGCTAAAGGAAGCAATAGCTGGTCCGGCAAAATAACCGACCGCGAATAATACTCCTGTAAAAATCCAGAGAGCAATTCCGGGAGATCGAGAGTCCACTGCAGTGGATAACAACGCCTTCCGATCAATTTTCCGTGGCGGATAAACAACAGGGCCAGTTCGACTTCGCCGCCTTCACGATGCAGACCGATAACATCCTGATTGCCGCCACCATGATCTGTCACTTTCTGCTTCTCGATACTCTTTTCGATCGAACCGATCTGATCTCGCAATCGGGCCGCATCTTCAAAGCGCATGTCCACAGATGCAGTCTGCATCTGCTCCTGCAGAAGTCTTATGACTTGTGATTCACGCCCATCCAACAGATCGACCACCCCCGTGACCAGCACTCGGTAATCGGCAGCACTGATCTTACCGTGGCAGGGTGCGCTACAATGACCGATCTGGTGGAACAGGCAGGGGCGCCCGCGCTTACTGCAGCGCTCTATACTCGAATGACGCAGGGGGAAAATCCGGTAAATTTCTTTCAGGGTCTGGCGAATCGCACCAGCGGAGGAGTACGGACCAAAATAACTGGCACCATCATTTTCCACCTGCCGGACTACCTGCAGTGCCGGGAATTCTTCGCGCAGATCGATGCGCACAGAAACATAAGTTTTATCATCACGCAGATCGATATTGTAGCGCGGCCGATGTTTCTTGATCAGAGTGTTTTCCAGCAGCAGCGCTTCCTTTTCGGTATCGGTCACGATCACTTCGACCCGCTGCACCTTCTCCATCAGCAACGGAATCTGTGCCCGCCCGTCTCCTGCCGCAGAGAAATAACTGCGCAGCCGGTTCCGTAGCTGCTTGGCCTTGCCGACGTAGAGAATTTCGTCGTCAACACCAAACATCTGGTAGACTCCGGAGGTGGCCGGATATTTGCTCAAATCGATATCGATCATGCTTCCTAGCATAGACAAGATCAGCGGGCGGATAAAGAGCCGTGTGCGACAATTCTTTTTATCTGGTACTCAAATAACATACTGGTATAATAGCCACTTTCTGTCGATCATTGTTGCGACAGGCACGATTCTGATGATTTGAAAAGAGGGCACCTGTGAATCCATTCTGGAGTAACATCTTTCGCGGTTCTGGCTATGAAGCAACCTTAGCCTACTTTCTCAGCACCGTACCAATCTTCAGCAAATTAAAAAAAGGGGAACTCAGTTTCCTTGAAAGCATTGTTCACGTCCGCAATTACAAGGCGGATGAAATCGTCTTTGAAGAGGGGGACATCGGCTCGGGCATGTATGCGATCCGCTCCGGTCAGGTCCGTATTTACACCCTCGACGATCACGGCCACGAAAGTGAGCAGGCAACTCTCGATCCGGGTGACTTTTTTGGCGAGGTCGCTTTGACCGCCTCCCGACCACGGATTGCCTCGGCACGCACCACGGAAGCGACGGTGCTGGTCGGCCTGTTCCGCTCCGACATGTTAGATGCGATTCGAAAGCATCCGGCAGTTTCGGCGAAGATTCTGCTCGGCCTGACCCGGGTAATCAGTGACCGATTGCACCAGAGCCACCTGCAAGTCAATGAATTAGAACGAGAGCGCGGACAATCATGAACGAGCAGAGCGGTTTCAGCCGCGCTCAGATTGTGCTGCTGTACATTGTACTGACCGCAGCAATTGCATCAGGCATCTCGATCTTCTCGTCGGCGTCGACCATCACCAGGTTGCTAAATACAGCCACTGATGGTTTGTTTCTACCGATCCTTATTTCACTCATTGTCGCTTTTCTGCTCGACCCCATCGTGCAATATTTTGAAAAAGAAAAAATCGGGCGGACAAAGAGTATTTTTATTGTCTACTTCCTCGTATCGATCCTCCTTTTTGTTCTCTTCATGATTATCGGCCCACAGAACTTGCTAGGGATGATGAAGTCGCTCAAGGGCGACTTTCCCCGATATTTTGGTCGCGCGGTCGATTTTTTCAACATTCAATTGAGCACAGTACAAACGCATTTTCCGTTTGTTAAAGATTACGATCTGGTCGATAAACTGCGCGGCTCAGCTGAAGAACTGGTCGGCCTGATTCTGGCACAAACACCGAAATCAGCGATGCGCATCGGCAGCCTGTTTCTGCTGGTACCGCTCTTTTCATTCTTTTTCTTGCGTGACAGCCGCCGCATTATGCGTGGCCTGATCTCTTTGACCCCCAACCGCTACTTTGAGATGGTGCTCGACATTTACGACCACGTCAGCTGGCAATTGGCGCACTTTATCCGTGGGCGCATCATAGAGGCATCGATTATCGGTCTGGTCGTCTGGATGGGCTTATCGCTGACCGACATCCGCTACGCGCCGATTCTCGGCCTTATTGCTGGTATCACCAATCTGGTTCCCTACATCGGCCCAATTGTCGGCATGATTCCCGGCCTGATTATCGCCCTGGTCGACCTCGGCATGGGGGGACAATTCTGGTGGATTCTCTGTGTGTACCTTTTGATCGCACAGGTTATTCTCGATAACTTTATCCTGATTCCGATTCTTATTTCGCGGGTTTCGAACCTCCATCCGCTATTGGTCATACTTGCCATCGTTATGGGCGGGAAACTATACGGCGTGCTGGGCATGATCATCGGTGTCCCGATTGCCAGCATTATCAATATTATCATTCTCGAAATCCGCCAATATCGCCGCACCTTCAGCCCCTATATACGCATCGTCAGCAACCGCGATGGCTACGGCTGACGATGGTTGATCAGCTCCTCCTTGATCGGGTGATCGATCTAACTCAGCAAGTCGGCCGTTACCAAAACAGTCGTTTTCGCACGCTGCCACCCGGTGGCGGCGAGGAAAAGATTGCCCGCGAGTTTGTCTCTGAGGTCGATCTCCACTCCGAACAGATGCTCATCGACGGTTTACAGAAATTGCTGCCAGAGGCTGGCTTCTACGGTGAAGAAACTGGCCATAGCGGTAATGAGCAATTACGCTGGGTCATCGACCCCCTCGACGGAACAACCAACTTCCTCAGTGGACTGGAGCAGTTCTGTATCTCTGTCGCTCTGGAAATTGATGGCCGCAGTGAACTGGGGGTGGTTCTGCGACCAGCATCTGATGAATGCTTCAGCGCCCGTCGTGGTCAGGGCCTTTTTCGGAACACGCAACCTTGCGCTCACTCCACGAAAGTTACCCTCCAGCAGTCACTTATCGGCACCGGGTTCCCCTATCGTTCTAAAGACCTGGCGGACAATTTTTTTCCCTGTGCGCAGCAGGTGCTTTACGCCAGTCGTGGGATTCGCCGTTTCGGCGCAGCGGCCCTCGACCTCAGTTACGTTGCCAGTGGTTTTCTGCAAGGTTTCTGGGAAAGCGACCTACAACCCTATGATGTGGCTGCAGCTCTTTTATTTCTGGCTGAAACCGGTTGCCGAGCCACAAACCAGCATGGGGATAACTACTCACCATACCGGGATCGCCTGCTGGTTTGCGGTCCCCAAGAGTCACATCGCGAGCTACTGCCGATCATCGCAAATCATTATCCCGCCCATATTTGAACAAACCCCCAACCTCGAGAAAAGATCAAATTCACACATATTCTCAGCGACTTAAGAAGTCGGCCAAGAGATTGACCGCATTGTGAAACATCATCACTGGTCTAACTTTAGAGCTTTCTCACGGAACTGGTTGAAAAAAAATTAAAAATCTCTATAATCAGCCAAGGGCCATATTCTTAGCTATGGCTAACTATCCCTACTAACTTCGGCAAATTTCGTGGCTGCAATAAGCT
>CALZLE010000379.1 GCA_945788205.1 uncultured Desulfuromonadales bacterium | reverse complement strand
TATACATCAAAGGGCGTCCCGGCACATCTTTTTTCCCCAGAATCCTTAAAAGATTTTTTTCCAACAAACTTTTCATCACACCACCAGAGTCGACGCCACGAAGATATTCGACCTCTGCGCGGGTTACCGGCTGCCGATAGGCAATAATTGCCAGGGTCTCCAATGCCGCTTGCGAAAAACGCACTGGTCTTTCCTTGTTGAGCTTACGCAACCAGGGAGCCAGCTCGGCATCAGTCCTGAACTGATATCCGCCTGCCACTTGCGCTAAATAAAAACCAGCTTTTCCAGGAGCGTAGTGGACTAACAATTGTTCAACCACCACACGGACTTCACCGCGCGGCTTTTCCAGTAAAATAGCCAGCCGGTCGAGTGACAGCGGATTTTCAGCAGCAAAAATGTAAGCTTCGATAATTTTTTTCAACTCATCCATAATCGAAGATATCCTCAGTCAGCGAATCGGCTTTTTCTGACTTATCTTCCGTGACCGCAAGAGACAACCAGAGCTCTCCAAATTCGTTAGCTTGCTCAACTTTTACCATCCGCATCTTAACCAGCTCAAGAGTGGCTAAAAAAGTGACGATCAACCCTTCCCGCGTTGGTTCTTCCGGAAAAACTTCTCGAAATATGACCCGCCCCCCCTGATCCGCCAAACGTTGCAGCACAAGTTGTACATGTTCAGCAACCGAAAGCTGCTCACGAATGACCTCGTGAAAAACCTCAACCGGAGCATCCCTAAGAAGACGATGAAAAGCATCCGCCAGTTGAAAGACTCCAACTGAAACATCCTCATCGGCATCATCGAGGACCTCTAAGGGGATAAATGGAGAAGAGAAGATATCACGATCAAGTAATGGCAGTTGAGCCAATGAGTCAGCCACGTCTTTGTAGCGCTGATATTCCAGCAACCTGCGAACCAGTTCGGCCCGGGGGTCCTCCTCCTCGTCATCCTCTAAATCTTCACTGACTGGCAGCAACATTCGTGATTTGATGTGAATCAGAGTTGCAGCCATCAGCAGAAACTCCCCGGCAACATCTAGGTCGAGTTGTTTCATTTGCTCGATTACTGACAAGTACTGCTCGGTGACCTCAACCATCTGGATATCATAAATATCCATCTCGTTGGTTTTAATCAAATGCAGTAGCAGGTCAAGCGGTCCAGCAAAATTATCGAGTTGTACCTGAATCGACATTTTATATTAATGCCCGAAAAGAAAATTCATCGCCTGTTCAACAAGAGCAACTTCCGGACCGGCCAGAACAACGACCAACGCTCCGATAATTGGCGACAACACAATCGACCAGATGTCAGTAAAAAACACCAGCAGCAGAATCAGGATAAATCCGAAAGGCTCTAAACGGTTGACCATCATCGCCTGTTTTTCTGGCAGAATTCCGGTCAGTATCCGCCCCCCATCGAGCGGCGGTAGAGGTAGAAGATTGAACGCTCCGAGCAAGACATTGATATAGAGACTGAACCCGGCCATCATCCGCAGCGGCTTAACCATCTGTAGAAAGAGATCTGTCCCCCCCAGTGAGGTCGTTTCCAGATATCCGATCCCGCGCAGCAATAACGCCGAAAGGACTGCCAACGACAAGTTAGTTAATGGCCCAGCCAATGCCACCCAGATCATATCTCGTTTCGGGCGGCGAAGATTTCCAGCGTTCACCGGGACAGGGCGAGCCCAACCGAAACCGAAGATAAAAATTGCAATCGTCCCGATCGGGTCGAGATGCCGTAGCGGATTCAGGTTCAATCGACCAAGCAGCCGCGCAGTCGGGTCACCGAAACGTTCGGCGACATAACCATGAGCAACTTCATGCATGGTGATGGCCAATAAAGCTGGTACCAGCATGATCGCTATTTTAGAAATAATGGCTTCCATCAACCCTCAATCTGGCTTTGTTCTGCAAAAAACGATTGCTCGCAAATATATAGACGATATTGCCCAATCGGTCTAGCGGAAGAGATTAAACTCGGGCAAAGATTTCCAGATTTAACCTTCAGACAAGTACTCTTTTCTCACCAGAGCTTTTTCATCCTTCAGGGAATGAACTTGCCCGTTCAGGCGCGCATCCAACAAACTCAAAAACACTTTATGGAAATGGGGGCCTGGTTTTAGTCCGAGAGCAATCAACCCGTTACCATCCAGCAAACAACGAACTTTACGGAAATTGGTTACATACTGTGAGATCCATTTACGTACCTGATCATTGTCTGTCCATGCCATTAAAAACAATAACAGCTCGAGGGACATCCCGTTAAACCAGTGGTAAATCTCGCTGTTTTCCGGATGTCTGCCTGACTCAGCGCGATAGTGTGCCGCTTTAAGCGCTCGCCGACCTTTCGGCAATTGCAACAGCATTAAATCTTGATATTTGGGTTGCAGATTAAGCCAGCGACAGACCCGTAGCATACCCTTTTCTGACAGCGAATTGAGCATACAGAACAGATAAATCAGCCAGCGATTATATTTTTCACCCGTATAGAGCAGATCGAACCAGCTGCTGGTTTTCTCCGCAGCAACAATCATTTGTGCTGACTTCCTGTCAAAGTGCAAATGCGGGTCGATAAACTTAAGCAGGTCGAACTGTTCCAACCTCCGCAATGCAGAGATCACCTGAGGTTCATCGAGTATTTGCCGCAACTCGCTGAGAATTCGCACACCACCTACCTTTTTCACCAGATTCATGCG
>CALZLE010000378.1 GCA_945788205.1 uncultured Desulfuromonadales bacterium | reverse complement strand
TTCCGTATTCCGAGATGGACGGCCCATTGCTCAACGGCCTCGGCAATACCGACCAGGGAGCAGTCAGGTAACTGATCAGATTGACCATGCCCTGGCAGGTCCGGACAAAAGACGTGAAAATCACCTGTCAGGGATTGAGCCATTTCGCTGAAAACCACTGAACTCATCGACCAACCGTGCAGCATGATCAGCGGCCTTCCGGCCCCCCACTCTCGCCATGCCAGTTTACGACCGCTCGGCAGCAGACACGTTTGACTGAGCGGAAGATCAGGCACGGGCCATTTCCTCACGAACAACTTCAATCAGCAGCTGCGCTGCGTGACGCACCTCTGTCGGAGTATGATCAGCCATCAACGTTGCCCGCAAACGACAAGTTCCGGGTGCAACAGTTGGTGGACGAATCCCACTGAGGAAGATTCCCCGCGAAAAGAGCTCCGCCGCCGCACGCATGGTCGGTTCAGGATCGCCCATCAAAACTGGAACAATCTGGGTACTGCTGCCACACAGGTCAAAGCCCTCTTCCGTCAAAATCTGACTAAAAAGCTGCCGATTGGCCTCTAACTGCGTGCGTCTCCGGACACCCTCCTCACTGGCAACCAAATCAACTGCCGCCACGTTAGCGGCCAGCACTCCGGGAGGCAAACTGGTCGAAAAGATAAAGCTGCGCGAGCGGTTAATCAAAGTATCGATCACTTCACGACGCGCGGCCAGATAGGCGCCAAAACTGCCAAAAGCTTTGCCGAACGTCCCCATCTGCAGATCGACCTGATCGAGACAACCAAAGTGTTCAGCAGTCCCGCGGCCAATAGCCCCAAGAACGCCGCCACCGTGTGCATCGTCAACCATCAACCAAGCATCATAGCGTTGCTTTAACATCACCAACTCAGGCAAGGCGGCGACATCACCATCCATGCTGAAAACGCCATCGGTGACAATTAACCAGCGGCCACTGCGCTGCTCTGTTTCTTGCTGTAACAACTGCTCGAGCGCCACCATGTCATTATGTGGGTAGATCACAATTCGCGCACCGGACAACCGGCAGCCATCAATGATCGATGCATGATTGAGGCTATCGGAAAAAACCGTGTCGTCCGGGCCGAGCAGGCCCTGAATTATACCGTTATTGGCTGCGTACCCCGTGTTGTAGACGAGTGCGGCTTCTGTCTCTTTAAATTGGGCGATCCGTTCTTCAAGCTGATGATGCAGCGACATGCTGCCAGAAATGAGCCGGCTCGCGCCTGAGCCGACACCAAAATCGCGAGTCGCTTTACAGGAGGCCTCTATTAAAGCCGGATGATCGGCCAAACCGAGATAATTATTGGAGCAGAGCAGCAGGTAGTCGCGACCATCGATCTGCACTCGTGGTCCCTGGGCAGACTCTATCTCGCGTAACGTTCTGAGCATCCCCCGTCCCGCTAAATCGGTCAAATAATCCTGTAACTGTTTCATGCTTCATCTTTCCACTGTCGTGGTGGATGCACACGGCCTATCCGTTCGATCAGAAACGGTTGCCGCTCCAACCAGTTGACCAGAGCACCAAGTTGATCTTTGCTGCAGCGGATGAAAAAGGCCCGGCCACCTCGTTCTTCACCAAACGGTTTTAAGACGTTAATACGTTGATAACCACCGGCACTTGAAGCAACGTAGCCCGCCAGATAATCGGGATCATCCGACCAGCAGAGTTCCGCAATCAAGGTCGGTGCACTAACCACCTTGGCGGCCAGTATCAATGCTTCAACAACGTGGTCATTAGCTAATCCCTGTGCGGCTAACTGGACCTGCAATTGCTCACGTGCAGCGGAGCTGAGATCCATACGGCTGACCCTGACGCCACGATCCGGGTCTGACTCCAAACGTTCACCGGAATCGGCATCGATCAGCATCGCCCCACGCATGCTTTGTCCATTAGAAGCGGCACCAGATGCGAGAGACTCCATTGCCTGATCAACAGCCTGTTGCGCAACACCATAGGATGCCAGCATCCCTGCTGCCAGCTCACGACCTTGCTGCCAACTTTGCACTGTATTGTTATGCAGATCGGGGAGCCTGCCAAATTGCAGATCGGCTTTATCGATAGGCTCGACAGAAATATTGATCTGCTCTGCCTGCCCACGCGTATGCCGCAAAGCTCGCTGCACCATTTCAATGGTAACATCTTGCAGCTGCTCAAAAGGGACAAGTCGTTCAGCACCAGAGATGTGTTTTCCATCTCTTTCAGCACGCATTCTCAGGCTGCTTAGCGGTTCATTCATGGCGGCGAAATTATCATTTAGCCCCCCTCTTGTCAACCACTCAGCGGCCAATGGTTGACAAGATGGGCGTTTCATTTCTCTCAGTCTCATGCTAGTTTTAGCGACACAAAACCCACTATCAAAGCAGAGAGTTTTAAGTGACCAATATTCACCTGTTGCAAGCCGCCACACTAACCTACGCACTTGCCGTTGTCGGCTATTTGCTGCTGATCGTGCTTAAGCAACGTTGGTTGCAAATTGCCGCCCAGACATGCATCGTCAGCGGCTTTATCATGCAATCGGCCTGCCTGATCTGGCGTTGGAAGCTTGCTGGGTTCCTCCCTGTCACCAATCTGTTTTCTACCTTATTCTTTTTTAGCTGGGCACTCGCCGCCTGTTATTTGTACTTTGAATTACGCTACAGAATCGCAGCCAGTGGTCTGTTTGTGATGTTTCTCAATCTTTGCCTGCTCAGCGTCGCACTCAATCGGGACTCCGCTCTCCCGACATTAGTTTCCGCGCTGGATACACCTTTTTTCAGCCTGCACATCGTTTTTTCTTTGCTCGGTTATGCTTTTTTTGCCATGGCCTTTTCTCTTGGTGTTCTCTACATTTTCCAACGTTATCTACCAACTCAACAACTCCCCTCTCTCAGCACTTTAAGAAAATTGAACGAAGAATCGATTTTACTCGGCTTTGCGCTCTTTACTCTCTGCTTGGTTGTCGGTGGTATCTGGGCTTACTGGGCTTGGGGCTACTACTTCTCTTGGAACATCAAAGGGGTCTGGTCATTTCTGGTCTGGTTGTTTTATGCCGGCATGTGTCACGCAAAATTTGTTCGCCGCTGGCAAGGTACCGGCTATGCGCTGTTATCAATCATTGGCTTCGGTGTCGTCTTGTTCACCTATCTTGGCATTGGCCTGTTGCTGGAAAGCAACCACCCGTTGGAGTGACGACTGATGCTGCATAAACTCTGGAATTTGTGCTGCTCATTGAAGCTGGCCATCTACTTGGCATCAGCGATTACGCTGTTACTGATGGGTGGCTCGTTGTTGATTCCCTATCATGGTCGAATCTTCGGACTGATGGATCGGATGGCTGCTGGTGACTGGTTGCAACAGATCGCGTCAAGTCATCTGGATAAAACCTGGTGGTTTTATCTCGCCGGGCTGTTGATGGTACTGCTCGGGCTCAATACCCTCTTTTGTTTTATTGACTGGCTGAGGCAAATCGGGTCGCGCTGGCGGAAAACCGGGGAGTATCTCCTGCACTTGGGCGTCGTACTGATTCTGGTTGCCTATCTCTGGGGCAGTGCTGACGGTTGGCGGCATAACGGCATGCAGTTTCGGATTGGCGAAACAACACCGTTGCCAAACTGGCCGGGGCATTCTCTGCGGATCGACAGTTTCCAACCGATCATGTCTAAAAACGGTCCACCGCGAGACATGATCAATGACGTCTCCCTGCTACACGGTGATCAGCTGATTGTCCGTGGAAAAGTACAGATAAACCAACCATTATTACACGAAGGTCTCGTTATCACACCGGTCTCCTTCGGACGGCAAGCGGTCGGTTTCAAGGCGATACTCCCCAATTTGCCGCCCGTGCAACTTGAAGTTGGCCAGCAAATCAGACTTGGTTCTGGAGGGCTGCTTGAAGTCTTACGTTTTTTACCCGATGCACGCAAGAAAGCAAATGGTGAAATTATTTATCGTAGCGACCGGATTGGTAACCCAGCGTTTGAACTGCGCTTCTTCCCTCAGAATGGGAAGAGTTGGCAAGGCTGGTATTTTGCGCGTGAACCACTACCAAGAGATTTAAGGCGACACGGTTTACAAATCCGCCTTCTGTCGCCGATTTACGACAGCTACAGCTCACTCACCGTTAATTACGATCCGGGTGCTAAATTAGCAGCAATCGGCAGCGGCTGTATGACTGTTGGCGTTTTATTGGCCCTTTTCTCCTTCTACCGTAAGCGCAAAGCTCAGGATCGACCGGAAATATAATTGACAGAGTTAGCCGCCCGCACTATAGTTACAAATTATTTATTATAAGGGGCCAACCAAATGAGTGAGCCGATTCTGGTCGTAGACCACGTTGAAG
>CALZLE010000377.1 GCA_945788205.1 uncultured Desulfuromonadales bacterium | reverse complement strand
TTTGCAGGTTTCGCATTTCAGTGCCGGGTCGCAGTGCGTTGCAGGGCGCTGCCTCGCTTGAGCGTGCACTGGAGTGCTTCGCAAGACTCGCCGACCGGGAACAGTCCAACGTGCGTTACCGGATTGACCGGACAGGGGACGAGGTCCAGATCTGCAGTTCGGTCGACGCCGCCCCGCTATCCGAGACTGAATACCCGGGCGAGTGGCTTCGAATCATGTCGCTGATGACGGTCATTCGGTACTTCACCGGTAATAAGTGGATGCCGCCCACGATTGCGCTCCAGTCGCAGCGTGTGCCGGGACAGCACGCGCGCCGGGCATTTTCGCGGACGCGGTTTCTCACCGGCCAGGCGGAAACCGGCATTATTATTCCTGCCTCACTGCTGTCACTTGCAACCACCAGGAATTATCCGCGACGTGGCGTGGCCGGGGCGCCAGGGACTGAATCTGCTGCGACGGATCCGGCAAGCTGGGATTTCCCTGCCGGCTTGCAAGAGATCGTTCAGACGTATCTGGATGATGGTTATCCTGACATAACCCTTGCCGCAAACATCACTGGTTGCAGCGTGCGCACGCTGCAGCGGAGGCTTAAGGAGTACGGTCTGAGCTATACCGATGTGGTTCAGCAGGCGCGCTTCAGGCTGGCCACGGGTCTGCTCAGTGACCCAGGTACCAAAGTAATCGACGCAGCCCTTGCCGTCGGCTATGAAGACCCGTCACATTTTGCGCGCGCCTTCAGGCGCCTGGCGGGAATCAGTCCGAACCAGTACCGCAGGCTGAATTACGCCTACTGAGCAGGTGCGCCGCCTCTGTGGATGGCGCGAAAAGGCCAGTAAATCTGATACAAGAGGAGTGTAGTAATGCCACTGGTGCGTAAGCAATGGAATATTCCTCTCATTGAAATATTGACGTTTTTATAAAGGATCATGAAATGAAAAGCCCGCAATTAACACCATTGATTTACGCAAGCTTCCTGGCTGTCATGCTGACCCAGACGGCCTGGGGACAACCGCTGAATTACAAAATGACTACTGATATACCGGTGTCGATCACGACCCCGGACACGGTGGATACTTCGGTCGGGAAACTCGAATATTTCGATGGCGTGCCGACGGAAAAAACGGTCGATACCGTGTATGAGTATCTCGACCGTGCGCGGGCGGTGAATGTCTTTATCAACTCCATTCCGATGCTGTCGATGTACACGCTGCGGGAAGGTCAGGCAAGTATCGGGGCCGATGCCAGCCACAAGATCGCGATCTGGGATAACCTGATGGATTCCAGGTCGCTGCTCCTGACAGGAAACACCTCGACCATGTACGCGGTGGGCTTCCTTGATCTTGCCAAGGACGGCCCGACCATCATCGATCTTCCGCCCGGGATGCTGGGTGTCCTTGATGACATGGCCTTCCGTTACATGACGGACCTGGGGGTTGCCGGCCCCGACAAGGGCAAAGGTGGCAAGTTCCTGGTACTGCCACCTGGCTACAAGGGCGAGGTACCAAAAGGCTACTTTGTGGTGCCCTCCAAAACCAATGGCGTTTGGGTGTTCACGCGCGGCTACCTGGACAAGAAGCTGCCGCTGGACAAGGCGATCCCGGCCGCTTCCGACAATATTCGCAACTATCTGAAAGTTTATCCGCTGTCCAGAAAGGACAACCCGTCGAAAACGGAGTTTATCAATGTGTCGGGCAAGCAGATGAATACGATCCTGCCCAACGACTACAGTTTCTTCGAAAAGCTGCATGACCTGATTCAGGGGGAACCCGAAGACTACCTCGGCCCCGAGGCCAAGGGGATGATGGCCGCCATCGGCATCGAAAAGGGCAAACCCTTCGAGCCTGATGCACGGATGAAGAAGATCCTCACCGACGCGGCCGCGATCGGCAACGCCGCGGCCCGTGCCATCAGTTTCTTCCCGCGCGAGCCGGGCAACATGATTTATGGCAAGGACAGCGCCTGGATGATGGCCTACGCCAACAAGGACACCGCCTTCGAGAAGGATGGCGCCTACAACCTGGATGCGCGCGCCCTGTTCCACTTCGGCTACATCGTCGTCTCTCCCGCCATGGCGGTAACGGTGGCCGGCAAGGGGTCGGACTATGGCCTGATCGCGCTCGATTCCCGGAAAAAGCCGTTGGACGGCTCCAAGACCTACAAAATCCATCTGCCGCCGAAGGTACCGGTGAAGGACTTTTGGGCACTGACCCTCTATGACACCCAGACCCGTTCGCAGCTGCAGACCGACCAGCAGTTCCCGACGCTGGGCAGCCAGACCAAGGGCGTACAGAAAAACGCCGACGGCTCCTACGACATCTACTTCGCGCCAAAAGCTCCCAGGGGCAAGGAAGGCAACTGGTTGCAGACCATTCCCGGCAAGAGCTGGTGGCTGGCCCTGAGGATGTACGGTCCGCTCGAGCCCTGGATCAAGCAGACCTGGCGGCCGGGTGAAATCGAGCTGCTTAATTAATTAATATCGAATCCGAAGGAGAATAATCATGAAATGTTACACGCAACGGTTGTGTCTAGTGTTTGGACTCTGTTTGACCACACTTAGCATAACAGCCTCGGCAGAAATAGTAGGTATTGCGACATCGAAAGATACACTGGCTAAAACCTACGCCGGTAAGGTCTATTCACCTTATGCACAGCGCAGTTTCCCGACTTTCCCTCTGTGGGGTGAGACGCACTTGCACACTGGCTATTCTATGGATGCCGGACTGTTTGGCAATCGTACCCTGCATGATACGGGGTATCGTTTCGCCCGCGGCGAGGAAGTCATCGCCTCCAGTGGTCAGCCGGTGAAACTGTCGCGACCTCTGGACTGGTTGGTGATTGCTGATCACTCCGACCAGATGGGTTTTGTGCAGGACATCATCAAGGGGGACCCGGTTGTTATGGCAACGGAACAGGGTAAGCGTTGGAATGCCGGCATAAAGGATGACCCTCAGGCCACGGCCCTGAATTTGATCGAGACCTTCTCCCAGAACAAATTGGACCCCAAGCTGGTTGAAGCATACGCACCGGGTTCGGCAAAGTACCAGACCATCTGGGACAAGATCATCAAGACGGCCGAGGAATATAATGAGCCGGGCCACTTCACCACGCTGATGGGTTTTGAATGGACCTCGCTGGTAAAAGGCGGAAACATGCACCGCAACGTCATCTTCCGCGATGGCGCACAGAAGGTCAGCCAGGTTGTACCCTACACCATGGTGCCGCCATTCGGCAGCACCGATCCCCTGGATCTGTACAAGTGGATGGAGGAGTATGAGAAGAAGACCGGCGGTTCCGTGCTGGCTATTGCT
>CALZLE010000376.1 GCA_945788205.1 uncultured Desulfuromonadales bacterium | reverse complement strand
GGAAGTTCTATCTTTCCACCATCACTGATGACGCTGCTGGCAGGTTTGCAGAAGATGATGGCGCGATCTGGAACCTTGTTGCCCAGCTCGCGGATGTGATCGAGATAATTGCGGCCCAGACAGACAATTTTTCCAATTGGATATTTTTTCTCGGTGCCCTTGATTTTGACTTCTCGCATGGTCTCTCTCCTTTGGAGAATAGTTTCTGAATAGATAAATCAGGTCGCTTTCGGTAATGACCAATTAAAGTGAATCGCTAGTATTCTTAATAGGATAACGCTCGCTGCTGCCAGCAGAAGTGCCAGGTCATTGGGAACCGGAAGCCATTGTAGGAGTACCAGCAGAACACCACCGATAACGCAGGCCGAAGCATAGATTTCGCGGCGCATAATCAACGGCACTTCGTTCGACAGTATATCTCGAATAACTCCGCCAGCGGTGCCGGTCATGACCCCCATCAGGACTGCCCCGAACGGTCCGGTCTGAAAGGCGATAGCTTTGCCGGTACCGATAACCACAAAAGTGCCCAGACCGACAGCATCCAGATAGAGTAGCGGGTGTTCTATTTTCGGCAAAAAACGATGGCTGATAAAAACTAACAGGGCGACAAGTGCCGGTAGCCACAAGTAGATTTCATTCCGCAGGCAAAAGGGCGGTAAGTCACCGAGGAGCAGATCACGCAGAGTACCACCTCCGATAGCGGTGACCATTCCAAGCACCAACACTCCGAACAGGTCCATTCCACGCCGGACGCCGGCCCAAGCGCCGGAAGCGGCAAAGGCAACAGTGCCGATCAGATCGAGTAGATAGAGCAGGTTCATGCGTGGAAGATAACGATAAGCTAGCGCAAACGCAAGCCTTCTGCTTTGGACAGTATTTCGCAGTGTGCTAGGATATTCAATCCAGCATTTTTTTGTTTTGCGGAGCAGGTATGATTTTTCCTATCGCCGATACCCCAAACCCAGCAGGGCGGGCTTATGTCACCTGGGGCCTGATTGTTATCAATGTCGGGATTTACCTGCTGGTGACACTCCCTGCCGTTTATGGCCCGGTCGATCTTAAGGAACCACTGCTGTTTGAGTACCTGCAGGCCGTTGGTTTGCTCGGTAAAGTAAGCGCCAGACAGGTCTACCAGAATATTAGTACGTACGATCTTTTGGTGTTCCAGTATGGTTTCCGTCCGGCAGAATTCTCACCGACAACCTTGATCAGCTCACTGTTTTTGCACGGTGGATTTATGCACCTGGCCGGGAACATGTTGTTCCTGTTTATTTTTGGCGATAACGTTGAATTCCGTCTCGGTCGCTTGCGTTACCTGCTCACCTATCTGGCTTGCGGGATTGCCGCAACGCTTTTCTACGCCTTGTTCGCCAGCGATTCGCAGGTCCCCTTGATCGGCGCGTCGGGAGCCATTTCTGGAGTGCTCGGCTGTTACTTTCTTTGGTTCCCTCGTAACCGGGTCCGTTGTTTTGTTTTCTTTTTCCCCTTTATTATGACCAGTATTTATCTGTCGGCGCGGCTGGTGCTTGGCTTTTATCTGCTGATCGATAATGTTTTGCCATTTTTATTCACCTCATCCGCTGCTGGTGGGGTTGCTCATGGTGCCCACATTGGCGGCTTTCTTGGCGGGCTCGGTGTGGCATGGGGTGCTGATCAGTATTACCGATTGCGCAGTGGCTGGTTTCGTTCGCCAAAGCCTAAAGTTCCGACACTTTCATCTTTGCAGCAAATTTGCCCAGCGGTTGTCAGTGGCGACCTGGCTGAAGCCAGTGCCTGTTATCTGAATCTGGATGCCCGCGAAGAGCGACTACAGGTCGATTCTGCTGATGTTATAGCAGTCGGAAATTTCATGCTTGATCAGGGTCGTGTGCAGGAATCGTTGCAGGTCTTTCGGCGTTTTATCGCTGAACGGCAGAATGACGAACGGATCGATCAGGCCTACCTTGGGGCCGGCAAGGCAATGCTGCAACAGCCGCGTTATCGGACCAGTGCCTATCATTACTTTTTGTCGGCCATCGATCTGGCCCACAGCGAACAGTTAGCGGCTGAAGCACGCATGCAATTACGTTTGATCGAAAAACAACAAGCATCAGAGGGTTGAAGATGTACTATTTTGATTATGTTGAGCCGGTGTTCAGGCCACCATCTGAGGCGCGGTCGTTAATTTTTCAGATAACCGTCGGCTGCAGCCAGAATCATTGTCGGTTTTGCGGCATGTATAAAATGAAGCAGTTTCACATCCGGTCGGTTGCCGAGATTGCTGCGGAAATTGCTGCCGTACCACTGCAGCATCGGCAGCAATATCAACGGATATTCCTTGCCGATGGCGATGCGCTGGTCTATCCACAGGCCGAGTTGCTGCAGATTCTCGATTTGCTGGCCGAGAATTTCCCGCGCCTGACCCGTATTGGTGCCTATGCTTCGCCGAATAGTTTAACCACCAAAAGCGTTACCGAACTGGCTGAACTGAAAAAAAGAAACTGCGGATACTCTATTTCGGTTTGGAAAGTGGTGACCCGGAAACGCTAAAGCTGGTGAACAAGGGCTTTGAACCACAGCGAATGCTGGAGCTTTGCCAGAACGCCCAGCAAGCGGGGATGAAACTTTCAGTAACCGGGATACTCGGGTTGGCCGGGCGGGCTCGTTCCGTTGAGCATGCTGCAGCAACGGCTGATTGGATCAATCAATTATCCCCGGAGTACTTTTCGTTACTGACCATGTTTAAACGCCATAACGACGATTATTTTGAGCAGATCGAACCCTTAACCAGCGGTGAAATAATTGAGGAAGCATTAGCAATTGTTCGCCAGCTGAAACCAAAAAAATGTATTCTGCGTTCCAATCATGTTTCCAATATTCTTAATTTAGCCGGGAGTTACCCGAAGGATCGAGAACGATTGATTCAGCAGACAGAGGCTGCTCTGGCAGAAGCACGTCGTCATCCCGACTGGTGCAATCAGATCCCCGATTACGGCGAAGAGTATTATTGAATTTATTTTTTAGATTGACTTTAGTTATGGAGGATTGCAGTGGAATTGACCGGTCGTTCGATAATTGCAGCTAAGCTGCAGGAGTGTTCTGATCAGAGTTTTTATGCTTTTAACCCCGCCACTGGTGAGCAGTTGCAGCCAGCTTTTTCAGAAGCGACGACTGCACAGGTCGATAGAGCTGTTCAGGCGGCAGAGCGTGATTTTAGCAAATATCGCCACCGTCCACTGACCGAGCGGGCCGATTTTCTCGTCACGATTGCCGAGGAGTTGCGCAGTATTGAGCCTGAACTGGTTGCACACGCAATTTTGGAAACGGGCTTGCCGCAGGCGCGCCTGAAAGGGGAGCTGACACGAACAGTCAATCAACTGTTGCTATTTGCCGACTTCGTCCGTGAAGGCGCTTTTGTACAGACTCTGACTGACCCAG
>CALZLE010000375.1 GCA_945788205.1 uncultured Desulfuromonadales bacterium | reverse complement strand
TGGGTTCTCAGCCGATCAAGAGTCCGCGACACCTGGCGGGCATTGCGGCCATTTTCATTGGCATCTTTTTTAAAGCGATCCAGTTCTTCGATCACTGCCAGTGGCAGTATCACCTGATTGTCGGCAAAATTGAGGAGGGAGTGAGCGTCGTGCAGCAGAACATTGGTATCGAGAAGATATTTTTTTTGTGGCAAGACCGACTCCTTGATGAGGGATATTGAGCCAGTCTGATTCAACAATGTTAAGGGCATGTTTGCATCAGGCTAAGGTTTCAATATCAGCCCGCGAACCCATAATTTAAATCTCCTGCTAACACCTCCCTGACAATTTGCTGAAACTCTGCAGACAATTCAGATGAAAGGTGGGCCAGTTATGGGACATATAGATTTTCAGGACGATATTGAAAAAAATCAACACGAAGAAGCGATCAACCGCCTCTGCGAACAATACCCGGAGCAGCAGGAACTGGTGCGTTCGAACTATCTCGCCGAACTGGAACCGCTGATGGCCGATGCCAGTATCCGTACCTATCTGCCGATTTTCGTCAGCCGGAAAGTGAAAGACAATCTGGATCGCCACTAAAAAAAGGATCGATAAGCAAAAGCCGTATCCATATGATTACAGCAGAGGGTACGGCTTTTTTGTTGCTTCACCTTTCCTCTCCAAATTCTCACCGAACCCTCTTGCCCCGATAATATTCTGCCGGCACCCTCTAAAATGAAAATTGTGTATGGAGAATATTTGCAGCTCCGCTTTTAACGCAACCCTTATCAAGCTCAAACAGAACGCTTACGCGAATCTATTTTTATGGGCAAAATTTTCCCAACAAGGAGTTAAAGATGCAAAAGATCTGGATCGTAATGGTAATGATGTTTGTCGCCCTGACCGGCTGCGCAGGAACCGCCAAGCAGGCTGAGATTGAAAGCAACAGCCCACGGCTACTGTTGAGCAAAGAAGCTAATTTCTTCGTTTATGATTACATGGATCGACACTATGTCGTCGGCAGCGAGGAGATGAGCAAAAAGTTCGCCCCCCACGGTCACTTGCCCTACACCAAAACCATCCTCGGTACCGGTCCGCAGGGTGAGACCGTTGTTTTCGAAGTTGCCAAGAAAGATCCGAGTTTTGTTGAACGCCTGATGGCGACTTATGAAAAAACACCATTCCTGGTTGAAAGCAAGGGTGACGATTATGCTGTCTTCAAATATCAGGGCCGGCTCTACGTGGTTGGCAGCAAGGAGAGCAGAGAGAAATTTGCTGCTCACGGCCACATGCCTTACGCGAAAACCGTCCTCGGCGCAGGACCTGCCGGCGAAACCGCGGTCTTTGAGATCAACAAGAAAGATCCGAAGATGGTTGAGCGCTTGATGACGCAGTTCAAAGGTTAAAGGTAGCATTTAGGAAGCAAACGAAAACGCCCGGATAAAACCACTATCCGGGCGTTACTTTTTCTATGTAACCACTGCTCACTCGGCTTTTTCTTCCAAGCCACGCCCGCATCTTTCAAGCGGCATTTGCCTTCCAGAAGTCCCATCAGAATCTTTTCCAGCGTTTTCAACTCCTTTTTCGGAGCGCCCTTTGTTGCTTTGTATTGTCGACTTGATCGGAGCAGCTGAACTTTTAGTGTAATCGTGGCAGTTTTTGGAGATAGCGGATATCAGGCCTTGGGACAGCGGCTTGAGCGCTTTTCCCGGCGACCACTCCCGCTTCTCTGCCACCCGGGACGCCCCAAGCAGAATATGGCGTGAAATCCTGGTGTCGTCCGCTGCCATATCGCGCTGTCGGCAAAGTATTTTTCGAACTGCTCGCGAGCAACCGGGTCTTGTTTTTCACGCAAAAAAATGCCCGGAGGACCCGGGCAACAAGAAACAAGAGATATGTGGTCGTGACTAGCCGACCATCATGCTGGAAGCAAGCTTGAGAAGTCGCTTGAAAGGTGAGTGGTGCCGCAGCTTGTGCTGGCGCGGCGCATCTATGGCATCAGCTTTGACCATGTTGTGCAGTATCCGGTCCCAGCTGTAATTGTTTTCGACGCGGCTCCGGGCGGTTTTGCTCATCAGCACGTATGCTTCGCCGCCTTCCTTCAGATCACGCAGCATGTAGTCGAGGGCTTTGGCCCAATCGGATGGATCGCGGACCGGCAGCACATGACCGGTCTGGCCGTTGACCACGATCTCTTTCGGACCGCCGACATCGGAAACCAGCGCCGGCAGACCACAGGCTTGGGCTTCCAGCACCGCCATGCCGAAGGTGTCGGTGATACTGGGAAAAAGAAACAGGTCGTGGCGGTTGTAGATTTTCGGCAGCTGCTGATAGTCGACCCGGCCAAGAAAATCGACATTTGGCAGATCCCGACAATCAGCCTTAAGTTCGTGCAGGTAGGGTCCATCACCAACAATCGTCAAGCAGGCATCAGCATGCTTGGTCAACAACTGACGGTAACTTTGTATCATGAAGGCAAGATTCTTGTCCTTGGATACCCGGCCACAGTAGAGCAGGCGCGGTTTTTGACCACTGTAGAGATGGTTGGCACTGCGCTCCGGTTTAAAATGCTCAGTGCGCAGACCTCGCTGGAAGCGCTGCATGTGACGATAGCGGTAGCCACGTTCCTTAAGCAGCTGCATATACTCTTCGGTCGGTACCAGCAGGGTGTCGAACTGGCTGAAGAACCATTTGTTGTAGGACTCGATCATGTTGGAGACCGCCGGTTCGTCGAGGATCTCAGCCGACTCCATGGTGAAATCGGTATGGTAGATGCCGCTGACCCTGGTGCCGAGCATCTTCCCCATCATCAAGCCGAGCAGGCCGACCGGACCGGGGGTGGAAATATACACCTCGTCCGGATTGTAGGCGTAAACCGCTTTCAACATCCGCAGCACCGATGGCATCTTGACCTGCAACTGCTCGTAATGCGGCAGCTTGAATTCGTGGATCGGCTGCACCAGCAGGGTCGACCGCGGCAGGCTGCCGTGATCCTGCTCCGGATCGAGGCTGGCGAGGATACGGATATCGTAGCCCTTTTCGTCGGCCAGGCGGCCGATTGTCTGCAAGGTCATCGAGACGCCGTTCAGATCGGTCAGGGTGTCGGTCAGCCAGAGGATCCGCTTGGGACGATTCTCGGTCTGTTTGCCGAGAGTCATGTCGAGGTTGTTGATCAGCTCGCGATCGCCGAACATGTGCCGGAAAGATGAGAAGAACGGCACCGACAGAAAGATGCCGGGGATGGTCGAGGAGAGTCCCTGGATCATCCGGATGATGTCCATCTCCTGGATGTCGGCATCGAGCGATTTCAGCAGCGAGCAGAAATACTGATCTGAAACATCGCTGATGCACTCGTAGAGAAGGTCGAGGCGGCTGTCAATATCATCATGATCAAGCGTTTTACTGGTTTCGATCAGCCGCACGATACTCTGATAGATCGGATTTTCCTTCTGCCGCTTCAGTTTGTTCAATTTCAGCCGATCTTTGAACCCGAGCCGCTTTTCGCTGAACAGGTGCTGGGTCAATTCGCTGACCGTCGAGTGGCAGAATGGGGTATTGTGCTGCCGGGAAAAATCGTAGGCGATCTTATAGATCGCGAAGGTCAGCCCCTGGAAATCGTTCTGCCTGCCTAACGGCAGCATCTGCCCCATTTTCAGCTGGGCAATGAATTCCTGCGGGGTTGCGGCATGCGCCTCGGTGTTGGTCTTGCCAATAAAAAAACCGGCATGGTCGTCGGAGCCGCCGGTTAAACCTTTCTGCCAAGGGGTCGCACCCCAGGTCTGCAGTCCATGCTTGCTCTGCAACAGCATGATATCAGCAGGAGCGAGTCCTCGCAGAACCCGCGCCAACACATCGTTGTGCAGGGTGCTGCGGCTGCCGTTACGTCCTTCAAAATTATTGAACAGCAGGATCAGCTTTTCCAGATGATCGAGGGACAGCCGGTTGTTGATCGAGTAAGTGGCGTGCGCAACGACGCAGGCCAGATCCTGGTCACGCAGGTAATCGCGCAGCTGGTAGATATTGCGCCGCAGTTTTTGGATCACCGTGAACTGATCCTGATCCAGCCCATAAATCAGGATATGAATCTTACAGCCATCCTCGGGAAAATAGGCGGTCGCTTCAACCCCGGTGAAGCAGTGTTGTGGATACTTCTCTACCAGCTCCAGCGAGGCACGCATGCAGTTATGGTCGGTGACGGTGACGAAATCCATCCCCCGGCTGCGGGCCAGCAGGTAAATTGATTCCGGTTCGGTGTAGGACTCGGATGCTCCCAGCCGCTGCAGGAACCATTCGGACGGTCGGTTGGAATACTTGGAATGGGCGTGTAAATCGACTTTGGCCATGGTCTTGTTCTCCTTGGTTTTTGTCGATTATCGCCAGTCAGGTTAGGGGCAAGTGAGATCCGTGTCAGAACTCTATGTGCGAATATTTCCCTTTGGTTAGCGAAAGAAAATCTCCACGCCCGCCGCCTGCCGTTCAGCGATCTCGGGAATACGGTGTCGCTGCCAACGTTTAACCAGCGGGAACATCCAGCCGGTGAGGGGAATCAGCATAAAACGATCAAAAGCGCGGTAACGGGATTTGCGGCGCAGGAAGATGCCGAAAAACAGGCCGGTGGTAATCCAGCGGATATGAAAGGGGGCAAAGTCACATTCCATAGCGAAGCCCTGCGGATGTTTCTGCTGATAGGTTTTCAGTTTGGTTTTGATTTTCTTCTCCCGCTTTTCCCCCGCCTTTCCCAAGTAAAAACCCCTTAGTACAATCAGCAGCGAAAAAGTATCGACCGCCATGGTCAGATCCTTCTTTTCGACCTCCAGTTCAGCGACCAATGTCTTCAATTGCCGCAAAATAACGCGCTGCTCTTTATCCTTCTGCCGCAACTCCTTGAGGTTCTCTTGGAAAGCGTGCAGAACCAGTCGCAAAGCACGGTTGATCAATATCGTATCCCAGAAAATCCACAACAGCGGCGGCACCCGCAAACGGCGGAACCAGATTGAGCGTTGTGCGAAAGGTGTGAAATACCAGAGGTGGTCGATCAGAAGATCAAACTTCTTGACCACCTCCACCAGCTTATCCAGATCGGTGTTGGTAAAACGTTCACGGCAGAAATCTTCCAGAATTTCATCGGCGCTCTTCTCGCTGGCAAACAGCTGTAGCGCGGCAACGGTGTTCAGCTCGTTCCAGGGAGACGAGCTGGGCAAAAAGGTTAACCGGTCGAAATGAGACCAGCCACCGGTCTGGCACCAGACCGAGATGCCGCGCAGGGTCGGACAGCTCACCAGCGCATCACGATACTGCTGATACTGGCGCCCGACATAGGCCGGAAAGGTTCCGAACCCCTCGTACTCCCGTCGTGCCTGCAGCTCGATGATCTGCTGATGAGTTGAGTTTCGGATGAAATCGTTGAGTGGCAAATGGCGGAAGAAATCACCGGCGCCGTATTTGTGCGAGAGGATAAAGGCGGGCGAATCGATGTTGGCAAAGGCGTGCCGCTGGGTGGTCGCGTTCCAGTTGATATCGCCGATCGGGAAGGCACCAAGACCCCAGGTGCGGAAAATCAGCAGCTTGTTGTGCGCTTCAAACACCGATAACAACGTCTGCAACCAGCGGTTGCACTGCTTCGGCGTACGTATCACCAGACGGCTCTTGAACGCCGACTCGACATCGATACCGTCGGCCTCGCCGATGCGGGTGACGATACCATCAACTTTCGGGAACTGGTCGAACAGCCGCTCGACCGCCTCGGCGAACAGCTCGCGCATGCGCAGATCCTTTCCGCCGGTCTGCTCTTCCATGAAACGGTTCCAGAACATCAAATCGGTGGTGACGAAGATTTTCAACCCGGCGGCATGGGCGATCTTGAACACCCGGCGGAACAGTTTCTGGTAGGAGTGCACCGTACGACTGAGCATATAGGGGTAGAAGTCGAACAGGGAGATGTGCGCCAGATCATCGAAGGTGATCGCCGTGTAGCCGATTTCCCGTACCCGGTGGCAATAGTGGGTCAGCTCTTCGCAGATGCGATCGGCAACCTTCGCCGGAATCTTGCCGTGGGTCGCCAGCTCGGTTAAGGGTGCCTTCGACCAGTTCTTGCGTTTGCCGTCAACAAAAGGAGCGAAAAAGGGGCCAGAGCCGTCGATGATGAACAGGTCACGCCGAAAGACATTACTCTTGTCGCTCTCAACCGCTTCTGCTTGCTGCATGCCGGGGAAGGAGTCGGGTATCAGTTTCATATCTATCGGTTCTCTTTTACCCCTGCAGATAAATCAGCAGCGGCAACCAGCACATCCCCAGCAAGGTCGAGTAAGAAACGATACTGGCGGCAAATTCATTATCCAGTTCTTCCAGCGAAGAAAAGACCAAAGTGTTCACACCGCTCGGTGCGGCCGACATCACCAGCGTCACCTGCCGGGCAAGACCTTCAATCTGAAACAGTTCGCAGCAGAGCAGTCCGAACAGGCAGCCTGCGAACATACGAATGCCGATAGCCACAAGCAACGGCTTGCGCTGCACCAGCCGAGGGTTAAAAGCAATGCCGAGGGCGAGCAGCACCACCGGCGTGGTCAGGTAGGCCAATTGTTGGAGAAGGTTCAGGCCGACCTGCGGAATTTTCGTTCCGCTCAGGTTGAGCAACAGAGCAACGCAGAGCGCAATCAGCGGCGGTGAAAGCAGAAACTTGCGCAGCAGATGCAATCCGCCCCGACCGTCACTGCCGTAGCGACAGGCCTGGTAATAAACGAAGGTGAAAACCACCGCGCCACCACCGAAATCGAACAGGGTCGCCAGCGCCATTCCCGGCTCGCCATAGGCTGAGAGCACAAATGGAAAGGCGAAGCCGCCGTTCATCACCATCGCGCCGATCAGGAACACACCGAAGGAGGGGCGCGCCAGCTGCAACCTTTTGCCACTGAAATAGGCCACTAGGTAGGTGGCGAAAATGACCAGCGCCGCACTGAGCGGAAGAAACAGCAGCTCGGCACTCAGTTCGATCTCCGGGATCGAGCGTAAAATCAGCGCCGGCAGCGAAACGTAGAAAAACAGCTTGAGCAGCCGGTGGGCATCATCCCGCACGAAGACGCCGAAGCGTTTCAGCAACACCCCGAGCAGGAAAATCAGGATCAGTGGCAGAACATTATTGATGATAGCCGACATGCGGCCGTTTTAACCGAACAGCTGGGGCCAGAGAATCTCTCCCCAGATATAGGCGGTCAGTATCAGCGAGATCAGCACCGTCGCCGAACCGATATCCTTGGCGCGACCCGACAATTCATGCATCTCCGACCCGATCCGGTCGACCAACGCTTCGACCGCCGAGTTGAGCAGTTCGATGATCAGCACCAGGACCACCGAAGCAATCAGCAGAATCCGCTCCACCGTTGTAACTTCCAGCCAACAGGCCAGCGGAATCAACACGGCTGCCAGCAAGACCTCCTGGCGAAATGCCGCTTCATTGACGAAGGCGGCCCGCAACCCTAGTGCCGAGTAGCCGGCCGCCAGCAGAATCCGCTTGATTCCGGTATTCCCCTTCATTTTAGTGTCCTGTTTGGTTAGTCCGTTGTTTTAATTTTGAGTCATTTTTGCCGCTACCTAGGAAACTGTCGGACTATGCGGGCAGAAGCGAAAATGCAGGCCTAGCCAAAACTAAGCCGAATTTGAGCAACGCGGGGAGCGGTAAAAAGGGCCGAAATGAGTCAATGGAACTAGCCACACAGGACACTAACTCCCCACCAGTCGAATTGCAGCCGGTTCGGTCTTCGGGCTGTAATGCCGCTTGAGCCAGTGGCTGAGGCCGTCCAGCCCGGGAAACAGGACCCGCTCGGTGATGTTGGCCTGATCCAGCTTGTCGCGGACTTCCCACTTCAACTCAGCCGGAATAATGATCTGCCGCCAGAGTTCCGGATGTTTATTCAACCAGTCGTCCAGGGAACGATCGGCTTTGGGCATGACTGAGAAGAAGCCGAACTGGTTTATGATGCGATCATCGATTGATGGCGGCTCAAAGAAGAGACTGTAGTCGTGCGGTTCGAGGGTTTCGAACTCGGCCAGGCTGGCAAGGGTTTCGGACAGCATCTCCACGGTAAAGACATTGGCACCCTCCTCGTCCAGTTTGTCGCGCAGCCGTTGCGGCAGCAACTGATGGGCTTTTAAGTAGTTGACCGCCCAGATCACCCCGTCGGTGGCAAACCGCTCCAAGTTACTGGTGGCGAAATGCAGGGCTACGTAGGGGGAATAGGTCCAATCGAGCAGGCGGGTCGGCAGGCCGTAGTGCTGCGCCACCGCCAGCCAGTGCCAGACTGAATCCTGTTCGACGACGTTGCTGCGGGCGTATTTTTTGAAGTTGCGCAGCAGATGCCGCTCAAGCAAAACAAAATCTCCGCCCAAACGGATCAACGTGGTATCGAGCCGATAATCGGTATTCGACAGGCCGCGAAATGCGTAACGCGAACGGAAACGGCCGATATCGGCACTCCAGGAATCGGCAAACAACTCGTCCTGCAGCTGACTCCAACTGTTGACTCTGACTTGATTCAATCGATCCTCCATTCATTCGGTTGCCATTTGGAACGGAGAACGTTTGTGACTGATGTGAACATTGTTAGCGTTTAGTCAGCAGTTTCACCAGAAAACATCTTTTCCTGACAATCGGCTAATCAAACCGCAACAAAGTGCTGGCAGGATCAGCCAAACAGCATCAATGGAGGTTGTTTTTTTCAGAAGGTAAGAGCGTTGCAAGTGATCAGAACAAATCAGAAGATGGAGACAGCATTTAACCCGGCGCAGAGCTTTGCCGCTCTGGGGATCAATCTCGACAAGGGCCTGAACGATCAGCTGCCTTTTTCAGCAGCTGATATCACCGCCGGCTCCGAAACCGAGCTGCAGCCAATCGTCATCGGTAACTGCGACAAAGTCGACCTGCCGCTGACGATCCGTGATTCCCGCGCATTTTCCAACCTGCAACGCCGGGCACAGAGTGGTGAAGCACCTCAGCAACTGCTCTACCAGTTGTACGAATATATCCACGATCAGAACCATCAGGTCTGGGAGAACAGCTGGGTGCGTTTCGCCCGCTGCAAGCTGTCCCGCTATGCCGAACAGGTTTTTGAACGCGACCTGCTGGCCGATAAGCAGAATCCGGAAAAAGGCCAGCGCAGCGACGCCGAGCGTTTCCAATTCAGCGGTCCGAAGGGCGAACCCTGGGTGCGGGTGCCGGTCAGTTACCTGATTAAACTGGCCCTGGCCGACCTGATCGGCAATCAGCAGAGATTGCACAGTAACCTGAACCGGGTCGGTGAAAGTCTGCTCGGCCATTATCTGAACGACAACAGCTCACCCGAGACCTTCTCGTTTCACGTCCATAACCTGACACCGGAAACCGGCATGGGCCGCAGCCTGGCGAAAGAGACGGCCAAGCGCGATCTTTTTACCCAACTGCTGATCCGCTACGCCAACATCCGTTTCGGTCTGCTAAAAGCGGGGCAGGAAGCGCGGGTTTACTTTGCGCCGCATTCGCCGCTGCAGCAGAAGAAACTGAATACGCTGATACCGGACGCCTTTTACCGCCAGCTGTTCATGAGCCCCTGTCTTTCCGGCTGGGGCCAAGGCAAGAAGAAGCACAAGTACATGCAGCTTTGTCACCAGGTCTTAAGCCGCAGCCAGATGAACGCTGTCAGCAAGCTCCGTGAGGCAGGCATCATCACCAATAACCAGGCAGGCATCATCACCAATAACCTAGTGGTCCTGCCAACCCTCTCCAACACCAGTCTGGCCAATAATGGCGTGCATATCAGCCTCGGCAGCAAACAGCTGACCGGGCTGTGCAAAGAGAATAAAGCCGCTGCTGTGCACGAAAAATATCTCGGCGATCTGGCAACCAAGATCATGGAACATTTTCTGCCGCTGTTCGTCACCACCTACAGTGCAGCCCCTACCGGCTCGATTTCGCCGATTTCCACCCGGAGAAGGCCCTCGGCTTTCTTTCCCACGAACTCGACTTCACCCACTTGCCCATGCTCTGGCGACACTGGAAGAAGAAAGCGAGCCTTTCCTTTTTTGGCCACCGTCTGCCCCCCTTCGGTCCACACTGTATCGATCGGACATTGAGCAAAACTTTCCGCCTGCGCGGCGATCTGG
>CALZLE010000374.1 GCA_945788205.1 uncultured Desulfuromonadales bacterium | reverse complement strand
TTCCAGCGGCCGGGCGACTATCGCCTGACGGCCAGCTACCATGATGCGAAACAAAGAAATGCACCGGCCCTGAAAGCGCAAACGCACCCTTTGGCGGTTTCTGAAGAGGACGGGGCCGGCCGGTTCCTCCTGGAAGATGGCGAAGAGAGTGTTCAGGCGGGAAAACTGCTGCTCTGGCGGCAGGGCGATCATTTGCAAAAAGGCGCTGCTAAGTTGAAGGCTCTGGCAGATAAATTCCCGGAGAGCCCTCTTGCCGACTTTGCTAACCTGGCACTGGCCAGCAACCTGGCGCAACCCTTTCGCGATTATTCTCGCGGCCAGGTCCGCCAACCCGACTACCAGACCGCCCTCAGGCACCTGGAAAAAATTCGCCCGGGTAATTTGCCCAGCTACCTCCGGGTGCAAAAAAATCTCGACCAAGCGCGCTGCCTGCTCAATACCGGGCAAACCGGTGCGGTCAAAACGCTGGTCGAAAAGGCGTTAAAATTGAGCGGTGGCGGCATGGAATACCAGCCACTGCTGGATAAGGCCCTGCGCCTTGAGCCCAGGCTCAAAGACTATATGTCATACTGAGTTTAGTCGTTGATTTGGGAGGAATTGGTGAAAGAGAATTGGCTGGCACCCCAGTCAATTCAGAAAGCCGATTACAATCATCGCTTTTATCGAAATTATCCATTTGTCAGAATGACCTAAATAGCTAAAGATTCTTTCCAGGAAAGCCTTGGGGAGAACCTTTTGTTGCCACGCTACTTACCTGCATTACTGCAAAATCGAACAGCCGAGGGGATCTACCTTTTGGGCCGTTGTCTGCTGGCCTTGGTTTTTCTCTGGTCCGGGTTGAGCAAAGCCTACTCGCCTGCAACTTTTGCCCAAACCATCGGTGCTTACGGTTTGTTACCGGAACAACTTTATTTTCCCGCGGCAATTTTCCTGATTATTGCCGAGCTGTTGGTCGGCATCGGTTTGTTCATTGAGCAAAACGGAGCGCTCACCGCTACCGCATTTCTGCTACTGCTGCTTATGGCGGTGCTCGGCTACGGGATTTATCTCGGCTTGGATGTCGATTGCGGTTGTTTCGGTCCCGACGATCCTGAGGCGCAGGCCTTTCATGATCTGCGGGGTGCGTTTTTCCGTGATCTGCTGTTGTTGCTGGTCATTGCTTATCTCTATCTCTGGCGTTTTGCCAATCATTCAAATAAAAAACTCTGTTCTGTTGCTGAGGAGGCATGAAAATGAAGCGTCTGATTTTTGCCCTGCTGTTGATCCTGTTCCTTGTGAGTGCCGCGATTGCCTGGGATAACAAGTTCGAAAAAGAGGTCAAGACGGAAACCTCGGCGGTCAAGCTGACCCGTGAGGTGGCCCGCGGCGGTTATGATGTGGTCACGACCGAAGAGTTGAAGCAATGGATCGATGCGGGCAAGGAGATGCTGATCGTCGATACCATGCCGTATGTGGCCAGTTACAAAAAAGCCCATGTGCCGGGGGCCAAGCAGTTTCTCTTTCCGATCCCCGAAATGAACCAGTGGGACACCAATGAAACCGCCGGCAAGTCACAGCAGGACTACGCGGCTCTGCTCGGTCCAGACAAAGAGAAGCCGATCGTGGTTTATTGCGGCTTTGTCAAATGCACCCGCAGCCACAACGGTGCGGTCTGGGCGAAACAGCTCGGATATAAAAACGTCTATCGTTATCCGGGCGGTATTTTCGCCTGGAAAGGGGCGAATTACGAAACTGCACAAGTCAACTAACAGGAGGTTCCTGCCGGGCAACTTTTGTTGCCCCGGCCGCAGGAGCAATTGCGCAAAAGATTGAAACAATACCTGCGGAAGTTTGCTGGCAACGGTCATCGAAACGCCTCAATTGGAGGAGATCTGCCTGAGCAAAGATCAAGTGAATTTATTTCAGCATGGGGAGAGCCCTCTTTGGGGAAGATCCTGGAGTGGGTCAGTATCTGTTCG
This sequence comes from uncultured Desulfuromonadales bacterium, assembly GCA_945788205.1. Lineage (GTDB taxonomy): Bacteria > Desulfobacterota > Desulfuromonadia > Desulfuromonadales > Geopsychrobacteraceae > Malonomonas. The sequence continues at coordinate 6,012 of CALZLE010000374.1, read as the reverse complement.
GTAATGGACCAGTAGCCCTTCTCTTAATTCCTGCAATAAGACCGGTTTGAGCAAATTCTTTCTATGCGAATCAAGAAGGAAGGAATAGGAAGCCTGGTTAAACCTGGGCAATGCTGATAGGAAACAAGTTCTTTGGCAGCGTTTCTGATCGATCTGGGTACCCATGCCAATGTCCCTAAATAAAAAAGTTCGCTTCCTTTACCGGACTCAAATAAACCTGGAGATGCTGCGTGAGGTCGTGTTAGAGAGAGGTCGTTCCGGCCCTTCCGGCGCCAATAATAAGATAAGTAGGCATGGCCATTATTTTGCCAACCTCATATCTATAATGAATTTTGGCATCATTTCAAAGTTCATTGTCACTACCATGCCCTTACTTTTCCTTTAGGGTCTTAGCATAAACCATTTCCAGCTGTTTAGCGGTCTCCCCCCAACTCAGTTCAGAAAGGACAAATTGCCTGGCATTCTTGCCGTATTCTTCCCCAAGCTCAGGTTGGTCCAATAATCTGACAATGGCGTCAGCGAAGGCTTTGGTATTTCCATTTTCAATCACCAGCCCATATTGCTCATGAACCAAATACTTAGCTGAACCTGCAAAGCTGACCACTGGCAGACCTACAGCCATATAATTCAACAGTTTTTGCGGCAAACCATCGCATTCGGTTCTGGGGTTTAGAGCTATCGCGGAAAGAGCCAGTTGATTGGGTAATTCCTGCAGCGGACATGCTGCCTGATCGATACTTTGCCGAATACCCAATTTACTCGCCAAAGCTTCGTAGGGGGCAAAATCACTGTCGGTCAGTAATTTGAGACGAGTATCAGGCCGCTGTTTGCAGACCTCATAAAATGCCTGCAAAAGCAAATCGATTCTCTGATAAGGAGCAAAATTGCCGGCAAAAACCAAGGCGTTCAATTCCTCACCAAGTGATTGCTTGGGGGTGGCTACATTTTCAAACAGCTCCAGCTCAACACCATTGGGAATGACTTGAATCTGACCGGAACCGAACCTATGTTGCTTGACCAATTTTTCATTGATTTCGTCAGAAACGGCAACAAGCTTATTTGCAAAGCGGGGCAGGACTCTATCGCCCAAGCGCCCGAGTATTTTCTTAATTTTAAAAGGAAATTTTTTCCCATAGTAGGGCAGTTCGGATTCCAACAAAGTGTGAATATCAAAGATCAACGGTTTGGCGTACAAAAGATGAGCGAACCAGGATGCTAGCAGCCCTTCAAAATGGTGGGCATGAATGATGTCAATTTTATGGCGGTGCAGCACCGAAATGACACGATAGACTAATAGCAGATCAAGCAAGAATAGTTTCTGGAAGGTCGGCCCAGCTGAGCGCTTTTGATAACTTTTTATTCCAGGAATCCGGTGAATTTTAAAGGGAGGATCCTCAATAGGCTGTCCTAAATGATAGGTGACAATATGAACCTCATGCCCCCGCTTCACCAAGGCCTCCGCCATTCTGAAGATTCGTGTTGGCGTTCCGCGCGGTTCCGGAAAGGGACAGGCTGCGATCATGGCAATGCGATAGGCCGTCTTAGGCACTTAGCTCCTCCCCGTTAATCTTCAATTAAAATCTCAAACAACTCTACGAAGTATAGATCACAGCGTTTAGCTTGTCCGGCTCACTATAAAAATTCTGTCCATCCTATCTTTATTAACAAGTTTATATCCTTCTGAAGCAGGCCTTAGCGTAAACTAAATATAGAAGGGTTTATGCCTAAAATTTTCCTTATGCGAAGATAAAGGTAACTCCTTAAAAAGACTAAATTAGCTGAAAAGGCGATAGCCGCGCCTGTAATTCCAAGGATTGGGATTAAAATTAAACTAAGAACTATTCCTGAAACAGCTGCAATACAGAAACTTACTGCAGTAAGGTTTTGATAACCTGTCATTTTCAAAAGGCCTGTGACCGGACCTAAAGCAGTAACAAGACAGAAGCCAAACACAAGAATAATCATGGGGAAATAAGCCTCTTTGAAGCTTTGGCCAAAAAATTCCAGGACAAATTCCCCAAAGATGAGAAGAAACATACTTAGAGCAAAAGCGAAAGCGAAACTCAAGCGACTTACCCGTCTAACGAGGCTTTGTAATTGCTCATGCTTTTCCTGAGTATGTAAGGCCGATATTTCCGGTTGAAGAACAGCGTCGGCAGTGAAATTAATGAATGCAACAAGGGTTGCGGTTCTTATTGCAGCGGTAAAGAGACCCGTATCCACAGGAGCCATGAGTAGACCGACTAAAAATATTGCACTGCTGTTAATGATAACAAAGGCCCCACTCGTGATAAAGAAGGGCCAGGAGGTTCTAAACCAGAGACCTATCTCCCAATCGGGTGGAACTCGCCTCACAGCTCTCTTTATTTCTCTTCGTAAGGCAACAAGCAGTAAGGTTCCAGCGACAAAGTAGGATCCGATCGAGGCCGTGATAAACAATTCGACAGGGGTTCGGGGAATTATCAGCGTAAAACAGCTGGCGAAGCCCAATAGAACAATTGGCCGCAGCACTTGTTCTGCCGCGGTCGCCAGAGGCATTCGCCGAAAACCGACAGCAAATGAACCCAGGACGATAAAATAAGCATTGATGGGGACACCAAAGCTGGCAGCCAATAGCGGTGTTCGATAGTCCGCAGCAATTGTTTCAGTTGCAAAGAGATAGAACCAGCAGTAGGCAAAAAACACCAACAAACCTGATCCGATAGGCACGATGCTGGCAAAGCGTAAAAACCCCACAAGTCTGGAGTTTTCGCCGGTAGTGAGATACTGGGATATGAATCGGACACTGCTACTTTGCCAGCCTAATGCTGCGAATACAGACAGAGTCCAACACCATACAATAGAAAAACTATAGACGCCGAAAGCTTCAACACCCATCCAACGGGCCAGCACAATCTGGGTTAGATAGAGTAAAAAACCTCCTGCGATTCGAAAAATGGCAACGGCACTGATTGACCGAAAAACTTTATTAAATGCATCATCACCAAAGTAGGCTGATACCCAGTTTTTCAATATCTATCCTTTGCTCTTCTTTGCTTGGGTAAGCTTAAGGAAAATAAAGCAAATCCTAAGATATCCACCAGGTTTCAACCTTTGGTCCTCGAAAACAAGGTTTTTCTGGAGATCAATATATTTTAGATAGTAGCATAACGATACCGATATAAATTTGTGCTATAAATTTTATGTAGTGCTGAGCAACAAAGGCGCAACTGATCACTTTTCGAGCAAAGAACTCGTCACAGACAAAGGGGAGAGGCTGATTTCCAAGCAGATGTCGGAACCAGGGCAGCCGGTTAGTCACCACCCTTCAGTTGGCGTTGTGGTGGTCAATTTTAACGACGAGAAGCGTATTCTCCAAACGCTCACGGCCTTATTTGAGCAGGATTATCCATTACAACAAATCATTGTCGTTGATAATGGCTCAGAAGATGGTAGTCCGGCTAAAGTTCGCGAGAATTTTCCCACAGTGACGATGTTAGAGCTTGGCTGCAATCTTGGCTTGCCGGCGGCTAGAAATCGCGGGTTGAATTGTTTAGCCACCGATTTGGTCCTGTTTCTGGATAGTGATGTTTATCTGCAGGTAGATTGTCTTTCATTCCTGGTCTCAGCTCTTCAACAGGAGCAGGCCGCCTTGGTTTGCCCTCGCATAAGATTATTACCCGAACGCGATACCGTTCAGGCTGAGGGTGCTGAAATCCACTTTATCGGGACAATGACCTTACGGCATGCTTACCTGCCAGCCGAGCAAATACCTCCCTCCAGGGCCGAGGTAAATGCTTGTATTGGTGCCTGCATGCTGGTCGATCGGCAAGCTGCTTTAACTGCCGGAGGCTTTGATGAGCTATATTTTTTCTACTTTGAAGACCTCGAGTTCTGTTTTCGGCTCAAATCCTTAGGCCATAAGATGATCTGCGAACCAGCGGCTCAGGCCCTGCACGAGCGTGGCCAAGGAACCATTGGTCTGTCCTTCCGCGGCACGGAAAAATATCCCAACCGTCGAGTTCATCTTGTGACGAGACATCGTTTATTGACCATACTTATCCATTTTCAAAACCGTACGCTCATTATTTTATTTCCCATCTTACTCCTTTATGAGCTGGCCGGCCTGTCGGTGGCATTATTACATGGCTGGTTTACTTCTTGCTCCAAGGCCTATTTATGGTTATTGACCAACAGGTCACTCATCATACAGCAACGCCGCTCAATCCAACAACGGCGGACCTGCAGCGATAAAGCCATCCTCACTGGCGGGCCACTACCCTTTGCTCCCGGTTTTATTCGATCACCTGCCTTCAGATTCGCAGCCAATACACTCTCATCGGTCTGTGATGGTTACTGGCGATTAGTGCAGCGATGGATACCTTAACGTCTGAAAAAGAGGTTCGGCGATGAATATTTCTCCAAGACCTGTGCCGTCGGTGTCGGTCATTATCCCCTGCAAGGGGCATGCTGCGGAGCTTACCGAATGCCTCAAGTCACTGACCCAAATAGAAACAGAATTTGAGGTAGAGATAATCGTTGTTGATTCTGCTGCGGACGCACGGGTGCAAGCTGCAGCAGCGGAATTGGCCGGGGTAAAAATTGTCAGCAGTAAGACTGAGTTAACTGCCGGAGCGGCAAGGAACTATGGGGCCCGAGAGGCTCAAGGCCAAATTCTGGCTTTCATTGATGCCGATTGCAAAGCTGAAGCGCAATGGTTGGCTGCGCTGTATAAAGGCTTTGGCCAAAACCAGAAACTTCTTGGAGGTCCCATTCAGAATTTTAGTCCGACTACCGCTATCTGTATGGCGGATAACCTATTGCAGTTTTCCGACTTTGGTAGCGGACGGGAAGATGGAATTGCCGAACATTTTCCAGGCTGCAACATGGCCATTAAGCGGACCGATTTTTTTGCTCTCGGTGGTTTTCCGACAACCGCAGGAGAGGATGTTGTCTTTTGCCTGCAAGCAAAAGACAGGTGGCCAGAAGGACTGTATTTTCTCAATGCCATGCGGGTGCGCCACAAGGGACGCGAAAGTCTGGCTCAATTATGGCGCCACCAGGAAGCTTTCGGTTTTATCAGAGCATCACAAAGCCTGCTGTTAACATCAAGGCAAATAAACCTGGGGAGAAGTGCTCTGGCCCTCCCGGCAGTCATATTTAAACGCTTGGCTTATATCTGGGGCAGGATTGCCTACGGGCACCAGCTCGGGCCGGTTAAAACATGCCTCTTGTTACCTTTATTTGTCTTTGGCTTGACCGCCTGGTCGGTAGGGTTTCGGCGTGGCTGCCGAAATCACGTGCATACCTAAGAAAAAATCCGATAAAATCAAGGAGCAGTTAAAATCTTTTTTTGGGGAGATTGATTCAAGTTTAGGATCAATCTCCAAAACAGCACCAATTAAAAAAGTCGGAGCATAACTCGATGAAGAACAAGGTGAGTACCGACAAAATATTAATGATTGGACTTGACGCTGCGGAAATTAGCCTTATTGATCGCTGGTGCCAATCTGGCGATCTTCCCAACATTGCAGAACTCAAAACAAAGGGTTTTTTTTCACCGTTAGAATCAACCGCAGATTATTTGGTGGGCTCCCCTTGGCCAACCTTTTATACCAGCAACTGGCCCAGTGAACATGGTTTTTATCATTATCTGCAATGGCGCCCTGAGTTGATGACCACCGAACGCCCCCAGTTGGACTGGTTGCCACTAAAACCCTTCTGGCGCGAATTGGACCAATTTGGAAAGCGCGTCGTGAGCATTGATGTGCCTCTCGCTTATTCCCCCGAACCATTCAACGGTGTAGAAATTACCGGTTGGGCGACCCATGAACTTTTGGTCCCCCCTGGAGCCTATCCACCTTCAACAATGACGTGGATAGAAAAGCACCTCGGGTCCTCTCCACGGAATGAGGAAAAATACCTCAGGCTGACGGCTCCTGAGCATCTTTCCATTTGCAATAAATTAATCAGTTTAACTGAACGGGCGGCTGAATTAGGCCAAAAACAAATGCGTGAACAAAAGTGGGATTT
>CALZLE010000373.1 GCA_945788205.1 uncultured Desulfuromonadales bacterium | reverse complement strand
GTTCTGCCGCTACTGGAAGAGTACCGTGAACAACTGGCGAATATCTTCATCGTCTCACAAGTTGAATTGGTTGCCGAGTTGAGCGATGGTGTTGCAGCCGAACAATTTGAAGGCCTGAAATTGCAGGTTCTGCCAGCAGAAGGCGAAAAGTGCGAGCGCTGCTGGAACTTCGCCACCAGCGTTGGTGACAACAGCGATCACCCGAGCATCTGCACCCGCTGTGCAGCTGCTCTGAACGCGGAGTAATATGGGCAACTACAAGGTCTTCACGCTGACGGCTGGGATCAGCCTGCTCCTCGATCAGCTGACAAAGATCTATATCGATACTGCCTTTGCGCTTTACGAATCGATCGAGGTGATCGAAAGCTTTTTTCATATCACCTACGTGCGTAATCCGGGCGCCGCATTCGGGATCCTCTCTGACAGCTCTATCCGGATTCCGTTTTTCATCAGCGTCTCGGTCCTTGCCAGTATCGGTATCCTCTGGTATCTGCGCAAAGTCGACCCGAGCGATCGCTGGCAACACTTTGCCCTCGGGCTGATTTTCAGCGGTGCTGTCGGCAACCTTGTCGATCGGATCCGACTGGGGGAAGTGATCGATTTCCTTGACGCACATTGGTACCAATATCACTGGCCGGCCTTCAATGTCGCCGACAGTGCTATCTGTGTCGGGGTCGCGGTGATGTTTTTCTGCACCTGGCGAGAAGAACGAGCGAAAAAGCTGGCTGACAAAGAATAGTTCCCTCTCCCCATCCGGCCTTCGTCCACCTTCTCTCTAAGAGAGAAGGAATAACGGCAAAGGGACCAACTCATGCCCCAAACCCGCTACCTTATCCCGGCAGGATTCCAGCGCAGCGAAACAGAAGTACAGCGCAGCCGCTTTATCACCAGCGTCGAAGCGGCCACGACCCCGGAGGAAGCACTCGCCTTTGTCGCCTGTCTGAAACAAGAATTTCCGGATGCCAATCACAACTGCTGGGCCTACCTGGTCGGCCCGCCCGGCAGCAGTGACAGAATCGGTCTAAGCGACGATGGCGAACCCCACGGCGCGGCTGGCAAACCGATGTTGACCGTGATTCAACACGGCAACATCGGTGACATCGTGGTGGTTGTGACCCGTTATTTCGGTGGCATCAAGCTCGGCAAAGGGGGAATGGTCAAAGCCTACACGCAAGCGGTGCAGACGGCACTGACACAGCTGAAAACCGTAGAAAAAATAGACTGGCAAAAATTATCGATCTGCTTCGATTATTCTTACCTTAGCAGTGTTGAGCGACTGCTTCCCGATTTTGAAGCAGAAATTATCGATCGACAGTTCGCGGTTCAGATCGCTCTGCAACTGAAATGTCCGCTGGAGCAGAAAGAACATCTGCAGAAGCAACTGACCAACCTGACTGCCGGACACGTCTCTTTTCAAGCGGCCGATTAAAAGCGCTGATCGGTTATCAACAGCGCGGCGCTAAACCTATTCTGGTCGTCGTGATTTAGGCAGGCCCTTCACCACCAACTGATAAGATTCATCGATCATCAGCCACAACTCTGCTTCCGGCACAGATCCGTCCAGCAACACCGTATTCCAATGCCGCTTGTTCATATGATAGCCCGGCGTTACGGCTGGGTACTGTTCCCGCAGCAGTTCTGCCTTAACCGGATCACACTTTAAATTAATCCGCAACGGGCTATCGTTAATCCCCATAGCGGCGAACATTTTGCCACAAACCTTTAAAACCAAAGTCGTTTCGTCAAAAGGAAAGTCTTCGACCGCCTGCGGCTTACTCAGCAGATAGTTGCGTAAAACCTCAAAATCCATCACACCTCCAGCCCCAATTATTGTTACCCTAGTTTACCACGTGACAAAAATCACACCGCGGCTTAACAGAGATTGGCAAACAACACAAAAGAGTTAAAATAGTGGGACCGATTCTAAGGAGTAACTATGGACGAACTGCGCGCATTTCTTGCCGCCATTGTCGAGTCCTCGGATGATGCCATCATCGGTCTCAACCCGCAGGGCAGAATTTTTAGTTGGAACCGCGGCGCTCAAAAAATTTACGGCTACAGTACCGAAGAGGTAGTCGGGCAGTCGATCTCGCTGCTCGCCCTGCCGGAACGCAACGACGAAATCGGCCAGTTGCTACGGTGCCTGAAAGTCGGTCAAACCGTCCAACATTTTAGCAGTATTCATCTCCATAAAAATGGCCAAAGCCTCTCTGTTTCCCTGTCGGTCTCTCCCGTTATCGACCGGAACGGACAGAGCCTTGGTGCTTCGGTTATTGTTCGTGACATCACACGACAGATGAAGGCAGAGGAGACCCTACGCGAGGCGGAAGAGAAATACCGACAACTGTTTTACGCCGAGCAGGATGCAATCATTCTCTTTGAGCAGCAGAGCGGAAAAATCAGCGAGTTCAATGATGCCGCCCTGCAACTCTACGGCTACCCTCGAACCGAATTCAACCAAATGCGGGTGACTGACCTGGTCGTTGATCGCGCAGACCATTGGCTGGCATTACAGCGCAGTACCGCCCACCACCGCAACAAGAATGGCCAACAGTTTTTCGCCGAAATTTCCCTCGGCAACCTGACCCTCAAAGGGTGCCAAATGCAGGTCATGATTGTCCGGGACATCAGCGACAAACGACACTACGAACAACTGCGACAGAGCCTGGTGTTAGCCAAAGAATTTCAACAAAGATTATTGCCCGCAGAAATCCCGCAACTTCCTGACTACGACATCTACGTGAATACCTGCTATTGCCAGGATACCGGTGGCGACTATTATGATTTCTTCCCGCTGCCCAAAGATGCGGGAAAAGGCTTGGCGTTTGCCGTCGGTGACGTCTCCGGGCATAACATCGGCGCAGCACTGCTGATGGCATTGACCAAAGGAATTCTGCAGAATGAGGCAAGGCATAGCCTGCTGGAACCCGATCGGCTACTGCGAACTCTGAACCTCCACCTGCTGCGCAGCTCTACCGACAGCAGTTTTTTAACCCTGTTTTTCGGCTGGCTCGACACTGAGAAACGCGTCCTGCACTGGAACAGTGCCGGACACGGCCCGGTTTTTTGCTATCGTGGCCAGCAAGAGCGCATTATCGAGCTACCGCCCAACGACATCCCACTCGGCATTGCAGCCAAGGCCCGCTATCGAAACCCCGAACCGCTACAGCTTAAAACTGGTGATATTTTACTGATCGGCACCGATGGCCTGTGGGAAACACGCAACCCGAAAGGTGAGATGTTTCGCAGCGATCGACTGCGGCAAATCATTGCCTCACACCGGGACAAGGATGCCCACAGCATCTATCGCATTATCATGCAAAAAATTACCGATTTCCGCCGTAATCAAGTCGCCGAAGACGATATGACCCTGATGGTTATCAAGCTGACAAAATAGCCCTTTAGAACCCCCTAAACCCGCGACCAGAGGCGGCAAAATTGCTTGCTTTTGAAATTGAAGGGTGCTAAAAATATCGGCCGTACTTCGGGAAAAAGAATGTCGGGGCGTAGCGCAGTCTGGTAGCGCACCTCGTTCGGGACGAGGGGGTCGGAGGTTCAAATCCTCTCGCCCCGACCAGTTTTCCGAGTTAATAGAAAGCGACCTCGTTGGTCGCTTTTTCTGTCTCTACGATTTCTCCAAAACACCTCCTGTAACCCCATTTCGAAGCTCGTTTTAAGCTTCCGTCTTTCTTGCTTTTTCCCACAAGTAAATGGTAAAAGTAACCGATTGATAAAGCCTGTGGAGACAAGAGGTGTACTCCTCTTGCCAGCGAGTCCAATTTATTGAAAGCGGCCCCCTGTTGGCGCTTTTCTTATTATGAGCAATGGAGGATTTACGATCATGGGACTGTTTTTTCTCTTCGTTTTCGCCTATCTGATTGGTGCTATCCCGACGGGTATGATTCTGACTAAGCTGACTGGCGGCGAAGATCCCCGCAATGTCGGCAGTGGCAATATTGGAGCGACCAACGTCTACCGAACAGCAGGACGCAAGCTCGGGATTTATACCCTCCTCGGGGACTGCCTGAAAGGGATCATCCCGATGCTGTTCGCCATGATTTTCGGCTTTCAGGGCGCTGAACTTGCACTGGTTGGACTGTCGGCATTGATCGGACATTGCTTTCCGATCTACCTCAAATTTGAAGGCGGCAAGGGTGTCGCTACCGCCCTCGGGGTCTTCCTGGTCATCTCGCCCGGTTCGGTGTTCCTGGTTCTGTCACTGTTTTTGGTCGTGCTCGGTAAGTGGCGCTATATTTCCCTGGCATCGATCTCCTGCGCAGCCGTCATTCCATACCTGGTGCTGATCCTCGAAAAATCGATGATGGGCTTTCTGGTTTGCGCTTGCATGGCCATTTTGGTTATCTGGCGACACAAAGAGAACATCGAGCGGCTTCTGGCTGGCAGCGAAACCAAGTTTAGCCTTTAGAGATCGTTGATGCGCAAACAGCTGGTCGTTCTTTCTCTGATTTTTCTGCTAATTGCCGTTATTTTCGGGGGCTATACCTATCAACAACTGTTGTCACCTGTTGCCCCACCGCAAAAAGTCGACTATCAGCTCGAACCCGGTTCCAGCCTGTCTAAAGTGGCTGTCGATCTGCACGCCGTTGGGGTCCTGCGCAACGCATTATCCATAAAGCTGTTTGCCCGCCTGAACAAGCAAAGCGGTCAGATCCAAACCGGCCACTACCAATTTACCGAGCCAGCGACTCCTGAGCAGATTCTACAGCGCCTGGTTTCCGGTGACGTCGAAAAAGTCAGCCTCACCATCCCTGAAGGCTTTACTCAAGCACAAATATTTGACCGGATTGAACAGGCAGGGTTCGGTAACGCGCAAAAGCTGTCACGGCTTGCCAATGACCCGGAATTTATCAAATCTCTTCAGCTTGATGTTACAACACTGGAAGGTTATCTCTTCCCGGAAACCTACCTATTCACACCCGGGGTAGATGAAACACAGTTATTGACGATGATGGTGACGCAATTTCAGAGTCAGCTCGACAAAAGCCTGTCTGCCAGAATAAAAAAGCTGAAGCTCACCCCACATCAACTGGTGACCCTGGCGTCCATTATCGAAAAAGAAACGGGCAAGGTTGAAGAGATGCCACTGATTTCATCGGTATTTCACAATCGTCTGAAACGCGGTATCCCATTACAAACTGATCCAACGGTGATTTACGGTATCAAAGATTTCGATGGGAACCTGACGCGTAAACATTTAAAAACTCCGACTCCGTACAACACGTATGTTATCCGGGGATTACCGCCAGGACCGATCGCCAGCCCTGGTCGGGCAGCACTCCTGGCAGCGGCAGAGCCCGCGACCAGTAAATATCTTTATTTTGTCTCCCGCGGTGACGGTAGTCATCAATTCTCAGCAACCCTGAAAGAACACAACCGAGCGGTGCGCAAATATCAGTTGCAACGACGGCGTTAATTACCAACGTTTAGCAAAAACCAAAAGGGCCAATCCGAAGCAACGGATTGGCCCTTTTGGTCTGTTTTTTCATTTCGATTTACCCGGCAGAAACACTCAGAAAAACCAGCCCTTCGTTACCGGTATTATTAACACCATGGGAGTCTCCGGCTGGAGCGAGCAGAATCGTTCCCGGCTGAATACTGACCGGCTCTTTTTCATTCTGCAAAAACTCTCCAGCGCCTTCCAGCACCATCCAGATATGATCGCCAGCATGGACATGGGGATGAATATGCTGTCCCGGCAGCAGGCACCAGAGAGTCGCACGACTTATTTCTGTCGCGCCAAGCTGCACCTTGTTCGCCT
>CALZLE010000372.1 GCA_945788205.1 uncultured Desulfuromonadales bacterium | reverse complement strand
CGATGGAGAAGAAATCGACCTCTTCAGCCAGTATGGGAGCCAGCAACACAGCAGCCGGGGTTTCGATCATAATTCCGATTTCAATCGACCGGTCGAAATCGACCCCTTCCTGCATTAAATCACATTGAACGTCGTGCAGAATCCGCTTACAGGTCCGCAGCTCAGCAACCCCGCTGATCATCGGGAGCATAAGCCGGACCTTGCCATAAACCGAAGCACGGAGAATTGCGCGCAACTGAGTTTTAAACAAGCGTCCCTCACGTAATGAAAAACGGATCGCGCGCAGCCCCATAGCCGGGTTGGCCTCTTCAACGGTATTTAGCTGTGAAACAACCTTGTCGCCACCGATATCGAGGGTCCGGATCGTCACCGGGTACGGCTGCATTTCAGCCAGGATTTCTCGGTAAGCGTCAACCTGCTCCTCTTCACTCGGAGGTTCATTCCGCCCCAGATAGAGAAACTCTGTACGATACAGGCCAACCCCTTCGGTGCCATGGTTGCGTGCCGCAGGAAACTCACTTGCCAACTCCAGGTTGCCGCGCAAAGCTATCCGCTCATTATCGGTGGTGACTGCGGGCAAATCCTTGAAGCTGTGTAGCTCCCTTTCCAAATAATCGTAGCTCTGCTTACGCTTCAGATACTCTTTGAAGGTCTCTTCGGATGGATTGAGGACCACGATACCACTGCTACCATCCATAATAGCTGGCAGGCCGTCATAAACCAGTGTGGTAATCGTATTCAGGCCAACCACGGCAGGAATTTCCAACGAACGGGCCAGAATAGCCGTATGTGACGTCTGGCCACCCTTATCGGTAACAAAGCCGAGGACCCGCTCGCGATCCATCTGCATGGTATCTGCCGGAGACAGGTCATGAGCAACCACCAGCGCTTTATGTCCAATATCAGTGATGGAGCGCTGGTGCTCACCGGTTAGTATCCGCATCAGCCGGCCACCGACCGCATCAACATCGGAACGCCGCTCACGCAGATACTCATCTTCAATGTTTTCAAACAGTTGCCTGAGGGTGTGGAGCGTCTTTTTCAGCGCTCCCTCAGAGCTGTTCAAATGTCGAATCTCTTGTTCTGTCCCCTGAACCAGCATCTCATCTTCGAGAATTAACAGGTGGGTATCGAGAATATATAAATGCTCGCGCAGATGTTTCTTTCGAGAAACGGTCTGTTTGATTTCCTGCAGCTGATCGCGTGCCTGCCCTAGGGCCCAATGAAAGCGCTCCAGCTCATTATCGACGTCGCCGGTCGTGATCGGCAAATCGTCAACGGTAGTACTCTGATTAAGCAGGTTTATCTCCCCGATACTGATTCCCGGAGAAACACCGATACCAACCAGATAAGTATCTACTGCAATCTCAATCTTCGCCAAAACCATCCTCAATCAGATCAGTGAGCACAATCATCGCCCGTTCTTCATCCGGGCCATCAATGGCAACAGAAATCTCTGTCCCCTTTGGTGCTGCCAGCAACAAAATCCCCATAATACTTTTTCCGTTTACTTCAACATCCTCTTTCTGCAGAGTCACCTCCGCAGAAAACTGGTTGGCTGTTTGCACCAACTGAGCCGCCGCCCTGGCATGCAGCCCAAGCCGATTCTTGATCGTGAACTTACGACTTAACATTTATGAGCCCCTCTTTATATTGCAATCAAATGTGTCACATCTGCCCAGAAAAGGCTTAGCAGAATAATGACAATTGAACTGATCAAAGTCAGCAGTAACGTCGAAACCCCCTTGCGGGCCAGCAACCCGAGCAAGATCATTGGAAGTAAAGTCAGCAGACCGATCCAGCTGACCAGTTCTTCTCTCTGCAAGTGTTGAAACACCAGAAAGGCACTTAATCCCCCCAGCACAACAACTGCTGCTTCCTTGGTATGAATTGCCCAGTCCGGCAATCGCCGCCGCTGAAAAAACTCTACAGAGTGAATCCCCTGCCGATAACCACGCACAAATCCTGAGACTCGAAACGTTAAAGGGACAATATTGTAGAGCAGCAAAAACACTAAAGGCGCCCACAGAAGACCTTTGGCGGCAAAAAACAGTGAGATTCCAGCGGCCAAGGGGCGTAAACCACCCCAGAACAGAGCATCACCAATCGCCGCATATGGTGCAGCGACCATCTCTTTAAATTCATCAATCTCGGCATTCTGATTCTGTTTTACCGCGCGTTCTTCTTCCATTTTAAGAACGACACCAGCAACCAGAGGAGCCAGATAGGGATGAGTATTGAAGTAACCGGTATACTCCTTGGCAACCTTCGCCAATTGCTCGCGCGGGTACAGTTTTTTCAAAGCCGGTAACATAGCAAAAAAGAAACCGAGGCCCTGTAATCGCTCAAAATTCCAGCTCCCCTGCAAGAACAACAGGCGAAACCAGACATGGATGCGGGTTCTCGTTAACAACGCCATCTTCTACACCAGCCACATGAGCAGAAACGCCATACCGAAAGACGCACAAAAAAGAGTCAAGGCACGGCTGACATTAACAGTTCCAAGAATCACAGCAACGCCAACCAGAGGCAGGGCTAGCTGTAACCAGCTACTGGAATGCTGCAGTGCCTGGTGAACCAGCGGCCAAAGAATCGGCACCAGAAAAAAACCACCTATCACGATCACAGCATAGGTTCCCAATGCCGCCAAAGAGAAGTTGCAGATTCCACGCAGATGTTGGAGTTCTGCTCTCAAAAAGTGCCCGCCATCGAGACAAGCTTCCGTCCGCGTCAAAAGCCAGACATTACACTGGCGAGAAAAATGATCGAAGTACTGACCGATCTTGCCCAATGGAATAGCAACGAGCAAACAGAGCATGACCATCTCGAGCCCCGGTGAGCCCAAAGCGCGACCCAGATTCACGGCAAGAACGCTGCTGGCAATCGCGACCTGAGTGTCATCAGGCGGGATGGCAGCGCCAACCGGCAGGCGCGCCAACCAGAGCAGCTCGACCATCATACCGATCTGCAATCCAATTAGCGGCTCGCCGAGCAGCCACGCAACCAGCGGTGCCGCCACTATCGGACGGGAAATCATAACCTGCAGAATTGCAGTGCGATCTAATCCGCAAACTAAGGCGATGGCGGCCCCTATGAGAAGGTCTATAATGCTCAAACTTTCCCCTTGCCCCTCCGTTTAGGAATCAACTTTCGCCAGGCCCGCTCACTGTCCGCCGGGATACAACGTGCTGAAATAATCACCCCGGCTTGTTCAAGCTCCTCTAAAGAATCCAAGTCGGCATGATCGAGAAAAATGGTGCAGCTCAGCCTGGCCTTCCCTGCCCCAGCATGCAGATTCCCCAAATTCAGCCGCTGATATTTCAGGCCGCAGCGATAGGCTCGCAAGGCATCGGCCGTTGTACCGAACAGCAGCAGAACCTTACATCTATCCAACGTTCCAGAAACTAAAAGTGCCGCGACATCATCAACCGAACCGATCTCAACCCGCATGCGACTTGGCACCGATGACTCCATCATCACCCGCTTCAAGGGTGATCCGGCAATAGCGTCATTCGCAACGACAATACAATCGGCATGTACGTAGGGCACCCAGGATTCCAGCACCTGGCCATGAATTAAACGATTGTCGATACGGGTCAAAACCAAACTCATTGAAGCGTCTCCAGCAAAATCAGAACATTTCGGATGGGCGCATGACCGCTTTACGGCCATATTCTTTCAGTAAAACAGCCAGCTCAACAACAGACTGAGCATCTCTGCTACTAATACATTTCAGCAGCATCGGCAAATTGACCCCAGTAATAATTTCAACCAACGGGTCTTGCAGAAACTCAGCGCTGATGTTGGTGGGCGTTCCACCAAACATATCGGTCAGAATGATCACCCCATCACCGTCACGACCGACCTCATTCAACACTTCTCGCAACTGGTGCTGAACTGTTTCGACCGCAATACTCCGATCGATACTCACCGCCTGTAACTGGTCGGCAGGACCAACGATCATCTCTGCCGCCTTGATGAATTCATAACCAAGGCTTGAGTGAGTGACAACAACGACACCGATCATGAATTAACCCTTCGCCACATCACGATGATTGATCCTCAGGTTGACCTGAGGATCTGGAAAGCTAGCATGCAATGCTTCTACAATCGACACGCTCCGATGGCGACCACCGGTACAGCCAATGGCAATGGTCAGATAACTTTTCCCCTCTTCCCGATAGTGCGGCAACAGAAAAGCCAACATTTGATCCAGATGGCGACGGAAATCCCGACAAGCGTCCTGACTGAGCACATAATCCCGGAGAGTCTGGTCCATTCCAGTTAAAGGCCGTAATTCCTCGATATAGTGTGGGTTCGGCAAAAAACGCACATCAAAAACCAGATCAGCAGCAGGCGGGACCCCATAGCGATAGCCGAAAGACTCCAGATTGACGATCAGGGGAGAACCCATGTTCCCGCCAAGATACTTCAGCAGCAAATCTCGCATCAGTCGGGTATTAAGGTTACTGCTATCGACAATTCGCGTCGCCTCATCCCGCAGGGAATGCAACAATTGTCGCTCACGCTCAATGCCTGCCTGAACCGTTTCATCTGCAGCGAGAGGATGGGAGCGGCGGGTTTCCGAATAGCGACGTAACAGAGCATCATCCGAGGCCTCAAAGAAAAGAATCTCAACTTCGCAATCGCTGCTCTTTAATTGGTCGAGGGTCACCCGGTAATCTGCCAGAAAGCCCCGGTTCCGCACATCGATAACCACCGCAACATCAGTCGTCTCTCTCAAGCCTTCTTGGGCTCTTTGGATAAAATCCGGCAGCATAACAAAAGGTAAATTGTCGACAACGAAAAAACCCTGATCTTCTAGGATCCGGGCGGCAGTACTTTTTCCTGAGCCGGACAGTCCGGTTATAATCAGCAGTCGGCGGCTCATTCCAGGTTGTCTCCAATAATTGTGTGAGCGTGCAAACGGGCTGTCTCGGCCATCCGTTTTTCCAGCAGGTCCTGGAATTCGCGGGCGCTGTGATAACCCATCTCTTTGAGCAACTGATTCCGCGCAGCTACCTCGACGATCGTGCCAACATTCCGCCCAGGTCCGACCGGAATTCGCATAAACGGCAACTCGACCCCGTGCACCTCAAAGGTCTGTTCTTCGAGACCGAGGCGATCGTATTCCTTGCCATCTTCCCAAGGAACCAGTTCAACCACCATATCGATTTTTTTCCGTTCGCGAATCGCAGCGACACCGAACAGGTGCTTGATATTGAGGATCCCCAGCCCGCGAATTTCCATGTGGTAGTGGAGCAGATCCATGCCCTCGCCGAAAATAACCGAAGGTAATTTGAGGCGCACCTTGATGACATCATCTGCAACCAGACGATAACCACGCAAAATCAGCTCCAGAGCACATTCACTCTTGCCAATACCACTTTTCCCTTGCAGTAGGACACCGACTCCGAGGATATCGATCAGCACTCCGTGCAGGGTCGAGGTCGGCAACAGCCGTTCTTCAAGAAACTTGGTAATCAGGGAGATAAAGCTAGAACTGAGGTGTCTGGTGCGCAGTAGCGGCGTGTTGAAATATTCCGCCTGTTCAATCAGATAATCAGGGACTGCCTGATCTTTCGTGACAACCAGGCAAGAAAGTTTACGGGCAAAAATCAGCGTCAGCTGTTCTGCGGCCTTGCTTCGCGACATGGTGGCAAGGTAGTCAAGTTCTGTCGATCCAAGCACTTGGACCCTGTCGGGATGCAGACTGTCGCTATAGCCGGCCAAGGCCAGCCCTGGCTTCTGGATTCGGGGGACACTGACAGTATTTGCAAGGCCGTCAGTTCCTGCCAAAAGCTCCAGATCAAGACCTGCTTCTTCTTCATCAAGAATTTCCTGAATCGTCAGTTCGGCCATAGTCCCAGCTCAGATCCAACAGGGCAATACCCTGAAAAATAAAAAAGCCTGCTACCAAATTTACACGCAAATCAGGCAGCAGGCCAAAAAAGGTGTGTTCTTTTCCTATCAGGCCTGGGCTTCTTCGTCAAGAATGACCTGATAGATGGCATCCTGATCGGTTGCGTCCAACAGCTTCTGACGCACAGCTGCATCTTTCAGCAATTTGGAAATCCGCGCCAGCGTTTTCAAATGCACGCCAACCGACTCTTCAGGAGCAACCAACAGAAAAAACAGGTGCGCAGGCTGACCATCCATCGATTCAAAATCAACCCCGGCCTGGCTCTTGCCGAACGCCAGCATCAGCTCAGGGATGCCTGCCAACTTGCCGTGCGGAATCGCAACCCCATCTCCGATACCGGTACTACCCAGCTTCTCACGCTCCTGTAAAACTTCGATGACATCATCCCGATCGAGCGAGGATTCACTTACGATCAAGGCATCGGTCAGTTCAGCAAGGGCTCGATCTTTATCCCGGGCTTGCAGATTGGCAACTATCGCCTGAGGGTTCAACAGCTCAGATATTTTCATACTCATAATCTTTTTCAGCCAGCAAATAAAAAGACGGGTACTCCTCGCTCTACGCGAGAGATACCCGTCGACAATCAATCAACTTCCTTGCGGAACGATCAGTCCATAGTTACCATCATCACGACGATAAACAACATTCATTTCCTCAGAACGGTCATCGGTGAAGACTAAAAAATCCTTACCGAGCAGATCCATCTGCATGACTGCTTCTTCAACCGACATCGGTTTTACAAAGAACGAATGGCTGCGGATAATCTCCGGGCTGTCGTACCCTTCATCAACACTGGGGGCCGAAATAACAGCTTTTTCAACTCTTCGTTGATTCCCACCGCCGCCCTTGTGCCGTTTCAGTTTATCTTTATAGCGCTTCAGTTGCCGCTCGATTTTATCAACCATCAGATCGATAGCGGCGTACATATCATCTTTCTCTTCAACACTTTTCATGGTCAACCCTTTGGCGACCATTGTTACCTCTGCACGGTGGTTAATTTTCTTTTGTACCGACAGGACAACTTGAGCATCGATCGGTTCTTCAATGTACTTTTTAACTTTGGCCAGTTTCTCTTCCACATAGCTACGGACTGAATCACTGCTTTCCATGTGACGGAAGGTAACGGCAATTTGCATAAATATTCCTCCTTCGATAAACAGATCCCGGACGGGATCCGGTGTAAGTCGCTCTAAGTATAACGCAGAATCAAGCGAGAAACAGTCTAATCCCGCCTGACAGGGTAGAAACATTTTAAATTAAAACAATCTTTTCCGTTCAGTCGATGAACCGAGTCCGAGCATTTCCCGATATTTGGTTACGGTTCTGCGAGCGATGTTAATATCAAGATCTTTCAACAGCGCCACGATTTTCTGATCCGAATACGGTTTCTTGGGATCTTCTGCGGCAACAATCTCCTTAATCCGACTCTTGACACTTTCCGAAGCGACAGCATCGCCATCGGCGGTATTGATGCCACTGTTGAAGAAAAACTTCAATTCAAACAAGCCTTGCGGGGTCTGAACGTATTTGTTAGTCGTCACCCGACTGACTGTCGATTCGTGCATCTCGATATCTTCAGCAACATCCCGCAACACCAGCGGTTTCAAATGCTCAATACCGTGATCAAAGAACGCCCGCTGGTACTTGACGATACTCTTGGTCACCTTGTAAATAGTTCGTTGACGTTGATGGATGCTTTTGATCAACCAGACGGCACTGCGCATCTTGTCCTGAATGTATTCGTTGGCTTTTTTATCAACCGAATCACTGTTGGTCAGGGCGTTGCGATACAAAGAGTTGATCCGCAAGCTGGGCAGTCCCTCGTCATTCTGCGTCACAACGTACTCGTCACCAATTTTATTCACATAGATATCGGGGACAATGTAATGAACATCTTCCTCGTTGTATTCCAGACCCGGGCGCGGATCAAGCTCAGAAATCAACT
>CALZLE010000371.1 GCA_945788205.1 uncultured Desulfuromonadales bacterium | reverse complement strand
GTTGGGTTACTTTTTTCTTGCACCAGATAACTCTTTAGGGTAGAAAATCGTTTCGAACATCAGCGTCCTGCGGGTACATTTCCCGCAGGGACTTAGAAACTTTAAGTCCCTATCGTCTAGCCTGGCCCAGGACACCGCCCTTTCACGGCGGCGACGGGGGTTCGAATCCCCCTGGGGACGCCAAAATAAGAAAAGCCCTTTCACGCAAGTGGGAGGGCTTTTCTTATTTTTACTGTTTTTAGAGAGGGATTCGAAGCGGAGCGAGCGCTGACTTAATGTCAGAAAAGCGGCTAGGGATGGCCGCATCAGCGAGCGGAGGGGAGCAGACGCAGGGACTCGCGTGACGCGAGTGCCGTAGTGGGCGAATTCCCTTGTTTCGGCGTCCCGAAACCCCGATTGTCGACTGAATAACGACAAAGCCCTTCAAGTAAAAGCCGTCAATGTCTTCCGTTGCAGATCGATCGACTTAATCATGACCAAATCAGTCATAAATGCTTAGTGTTTTTATGGTGTTTCACCAAATTAATTCTTGACTTAGCTACTATGTTTTAATAAGTTGAAATCCGTTTTCAAAATCATTTTCATCGGAGCCTAAACAAATGAACAGATTATGCGTGTCAATTTTCTTACTTCTTATTCTTACAGTTCTTCCCATCAGTCAGGTCTTGGCTGATGAGCTGATTGTCTATTCTGCTCGTAAAGAGCACCTCATCAAGCCATTGTTCGATGTCTACACAAAAGAGACCGGAGTCAAGATATCTTATGTGACGGACAAGGCCGGTCCACTCCTCCAGCGCCTGAAGGCGGAAGGGAAAAACAGCCGGGCAGACCTTCTGTTAACGGTTGATGCCGGCAACCTCTGGCACGCTGCCAACGAAGGGATATTGCAACCGGTCGAATCGGCCACCCTCACGAACAACATTCCAGCTCATCTGCGTGACCCCGGGCAGCAGTGGTTCGGTCTTTCCTTGCGTGCGCGCACCATCGTCTATTCGACCGATCGGGTTGAGCCGAAACAGTTGAGCAGCTACGAAGCGTTAGGTGATCCCACCTGGAAGAACCGCCTGATCCTACGCACCTCAAAGAAGGTTTACAACCAGTCTCTGGTAGCGATGTTGATTGCTGAACATGGTGAGACCGACACTGAACAGATCGTCGAGTCCTGGGTCGAAAACCTGGCAGCTGCGCCGTTTTCAAACGATACAAAGACGATGGAGGCAATCCTCGCCGGGCAGGGTGACGTCGGCATCGTCAATACCTATTACTTCGGCCGGCTGCTAAAGAAAAACCCGGATATCAGGCTGGCTCTTTATTGGCCGAATCAGGACAGTACGGGGGTGCATGTCAATGTTTCCGGGGCCGGTGTGACCAAATATGCCAGGAACAAGGCTGTGGCAGTCAAATTTCTCGAATGGCTTTCTTCGGAAAAAGCCCAGAACCTGTTCGCCGACGCGAACATGGAATATCCGGTCAACCCCGGTGTCGAGGCGCATGAATATGTCAAATCCTGGGGTCGTTTCAAGGCGAGTGAGCAAAACCTCGCGAAAGCGGGAGAGCTTCAAAGTAATGCCATCAAACTGATGGACCGGGCCGGATATCGCTAGGTTAAAACAATCAGTATGTCTCTCTCATTCGTCAAAACCGCCGGAGCCTCCTTGCGGGGCTTCGGTCCTCATCTGAAAAAACCGAGCGGCTGGCAGTGGCTGACCATTACCGTTGCGCTGCTGGTTCTGGCTCCGCTTACGGTCATGATCCTGTCGTGGCGAGAGCCGGCCTGGGAGATCTGGCGACATCTGCAGCAGACTCTGCTTAGCCAACTGCTGTTCAATACCCTTACGCTGGTCTGTGGTGTGACAGTTGGAACTCTGCTGCTCGGGGTCGGTTTGGCCTGGTTGACAGGGGCCTGTGAATTTCCCGGACGCAAGTATTTTTCCTGGCTGCTGTTGTTACCGCTGGCGATGCCGACCTACGTACTGGCTTTCGTTTTTCTTGGTATTTTTGATTACGCCGGTCCGGTGCAGACCCAACTGCGCATCTGGTTCGGGCGCGGCATCTGGTTTCCGGATATCCGGTCGGCAGCAGGGGTGATTCTGGTGATGTCGCTGGCTCTCTATCCGTATGTTTATCTCCTGTCCCGCAATGCTTTTGCCACTCAGGGTAAACGTTCACTGGAGGCTGCGGAAAGTCTCGGCTGTAATCGATGGGAAGGTTTTTTTCGGGTTGTTCTTCCTATGGCACGTCCCTGGATTGCAGGCGGCGCTGCTCTTGTCCTGATGGAAGCTCTGGCCGATTTTGGCGCTGTTTCGATCTTCAATTTCGATACCTTCACCACTGCTATCTACAAGGCCTGGTTCGGTTTCTTTTCTTTGTCTGCAGCAGCCCAGTTGTCAAGCCTGTTGGTCGTGCTTGTGTTTCTGCTGATTGCTCTCGAACAGCGGTTGCGCAAAAGGATGCAGTTTTCTCAAAGCAGAGTCGCTCCTCAAGCCGAGCGGATTAAACTGGGTCGAGGTCGGCAATGGCTGGCATCAGCT
Source organism: uncultured Desulfuromonadales bacterium (assembly GCA_945788205.1). Taxonomy (GTDB): domain Bacteria; phylum Desulfobacterota; class Desulfuromonadia; order Desulfuromonadales; family Geopsychrobacteraceae; genus Malonomonas. Next base: position 296 of record CALZLE010000371.1, on the reverse strand, counting down.
TACTGTTTTACGGTGTTACTGGTCGCTTTTCTACTGCCGGCACTGCAGCTGGTGAGCTGGAGCTTGGAGGTTTACAGCGAGGAGTTTGATAGTCGCTACCTCGGGTTGCTTGGGCGCTCATTGACGCTGGGGCTCAGCTCGGCATTGTTGATTGCCAGTGTCGCTCTGCTGCTGGCCTACGCCGGTCGGCGCCACAAAGATCGCGTGACCCGGAACTTAATCCGGACAGCAACTCTAGGTTATGCGCTCCCGGGAACAGTCTTGGCGGTGAGCATTTTTATTCCGTTAGCTGCCCT
>CALZLE010000370.1 GCA_945788205.1 uncultured Desulfuromonadales bacterium | reverse complement strand
CTGTCGAAATCGCCGAATGATTTTCGGCAATTGAGCAATAACTTCAACCACGCCCATAACCGATAATTCATCAGACGGAAAAACAATTTGACAGCCTGCTGCCTGCATTTTTTCGCCACCGACACCAAAAAAACTCATGCGGGGATAATGTTCGGCAGCTGCAGCAATCAAATGACTCCCATGGAGATCACCTGACGCTTCACCTGCAACAATCATCACCTTCTGTGATTTTTCGCTATCAGCATTCATCTTATGTTTTCGGATCCCTGAAAAAACAAAAGGCGAGACCCGCACAGGCTCTCGCTACTTCTGTCGTCAACAAAAAGAAACGATCAACCGCTATCTTGCCAGTCCGCGCTCACTCCGCTTTATAAAATCGAGATAAGTTTTCACCTCATCTGCCGTGCAGTCGAAGTCAGCTTCGATCTTTTCAATCGCCTCTTCGAGCTTGAGGTTAGAACGGAAAACAAGCTTATAAAGCTTTTTGACATTGCCAAGAGCCTCACTGCTGAACCCTCGGCGCTTCAAACCGGTCAGATTCAACCCGGCAACTTTGGCCCGATCGCCTTGGACAATGGAATAGGGTGCAACATCCTGCGCGATCATCGATCCACCACTGGCCATAACATGACAGCCAACCCGGCCAAATTGATGGACCGCCGACAAACCACCGAGGATCGCGTAATCGTCAACCTCAACATGCCCAGCCATGGTTGCGCCATTCGCGAGAATGACGTGGTTTCCGATGATACAATCGTGAGCAATATGCGAATAAGCCATAAATAAGCAGTCGCTACCGACCGTCGTTACGCCACAACCATCAGCGGTACCGAGATGGATGGTCACAAATTCGCGGATTTTATTGCGATCACCGATAACCAGCGTTGAATCTTCGCCGTGAAACTTGAGATCCTGAGGGATCGCCCCTATCGAAGCAAATTGAAAAATCTGATTGTCTGCACCGATTCGTGTCCGCCCCTCGATCACCGTGTGTGGACCAACACTGGTGCCGGCACCGATACTGACATGCTCACCGATCACTGCGTAAGGGCCTACCGTAACCGTCGGATCGAGCTCTGCACCTGGAGCGATAATCGCTGTCGGATGAATCATGCGTTTCTCCAATCTACTTGTCGGCAAATGTTGCTTTTAATTCTGCCTGAGCAACCAGGGTTTCGCCTACATATGCTTTTGCTTCAAACTGGTAGATGCCGCGGCGCTTGGACATGATTTCCAGCTCCATCCGTAGAACATCTCCAGGAAGAACAGGCTTGCGGAAACGGCACTTATCGATGCCAACAAAGTAAGTCACCTTGTTTTCGTCAACCTTGTCGACAACGGCAGTGTAGGCACCACCAACCTGAGCCATTGCTTCGATGATCAAAACACCAGGCATGATGGGGTGGTCAGGAAAGTGGCCCTGAAAAAAAGGCTCATTGATGGTCACATTTTTGTAACCGAAAACCCGTTTTCCCTCTTCCATCTCTTCAAGACGATCGACCAACAAAAACGGATACCGATGTGGCAAAACTCCCATGATTTCCGTTATATTCATTTTCAACATACCTTATTACTCCTCCGAAAACTTCGCCTCTAATTCAGCGAGGCGTTTCTTCAATTGATTCAATTCTTTGCGCATTGCCGGAACCTTCGGCAAAGACATCGACATTTTTAACCATTCTCTGTGCGGCATCAGTGGTAAACCAGTCAACATTTGGTTCGATTCCACGTTATTGGTTGCGCCACCGCGACCGCCAATCGTCACATTGTCACCGATCTTCAAGTGCCCGGCTACCGCTGATTGGCCACCGAATGTACAGTGATTACCGACCTTCGTGCTGCCGGCGATCCCGGACTGCGAGACCATGATGCAGTCCTCGCCAACCTCAGCGTTGTGGCCAATCTGGACCAAGTTATCGAACTTGGTCCCGCGACGAATCCGCGTTTCTCCCAATGCCGCACGATCAATACAACTGCAGGCACCGATTTCGACATCATCCTCAAGGACAACAATGCCAACCTGCGGGATTTTGTAATAACTTGCGCCATCGGGAGCAAAACCGAAGCCATCAGCACCGATGATTGCCGAGGGTTGCAGGATCACTCGATCCCCCAAGCAGCAGCCTTCGCGAACAATGGCACCAGCATGCAGCAGACAATCAGCACCGACTGTCACGCCAGCGTAGAGAACAACACCCGGATGCAGAACAGTCCCTGGGCCAACGACGACATTTTCGCCGACAACGGCACCCGGATGAACGGTTACCGAGTCAGCCAATTCTGCTGAATCGGATATCAACGCCCCCGGCAAAACCCCTCTTCCCGCTTCTGCAGGCCCTTGTAAAAAAGTCAGGATTTTTGCAAAAGCCAGATAAGGGTTGGCGGTAATCAGCAGATTCTCCCGCGGCACATCAAGTCCGGGAGCAACGATTACTGCCGAAGCACGACAATCTTGAAGTTTCGACAGGTATTTCGGATTGGAGAGAAAAGTAATGTCACCTTCTTCTGCCAGATCAATCGGAAAAACCCGTTGAATTTCCAGTTCCGGATTGCCACGTAATTCGGCACCAGAAACATCTGCAAGTTGCTGTAAGGTCGCAACCATTAATTTTTGGCGTCGAATGCTTTGATCAGCTCATCGGTCAGATCAATGCTCTCATCAGCATAAATAACCGCACCTTCATTCTTTTCGATGACCATGCTGTAGCCACCGTCCTTGCCGACCTGTTGGAGGATTTCAAACAGCTCATTGAGAATCCGCCGGGTGTGCTCATTATCCTTCTGCTGCAGCTCTTCTTTGACGTCTTTTTGAAAACGCTGAAGCTCTTTAACGTTCTGTTGAAAATCACGCTCTTTTTGCGCCTTGGCGCTATCGGAAAGCAAAACAGCCTGCTTTTCCAAATCTGTTTTCAACTTTTGCAGACTTTCCTGCTTTATTTTGAACTCATCTTCGTATTTCTTGACCTGAGCAGCTATTTCACTTTTTGCCTTGACTCCAGCTTTTGACAGGTTCAAAGCCTTCTGCAAATCGACATAGCCAATTTTGGTTTCAGCGAATGCTGGAGCAGCCAACATCAACAGTGCGATCAGTGCTACGATAATTCTTTTCATTCTTTCCTCCTGTTAAACGGCTCTAAAAAGCCGTACCGATTGAAAATTCAAAAACCGATTGTTTTTCATCTTCCCGGGGGGACAGATTATAACCCCATTCAAAACGTAAAGGACCAAGCGGGCTGTTCCAGCGAATACCGGCCCCAACACTTTCGCGCATCGTCGAAAAATAATCTTCATCATCAAGCCAGGCGTTACCTGTATCGTAAAAAAATAACCCCTTCAACCCCAAACTCTTTGAAATCGGGAATAGATATTCGAAGTTAAAGTAGCCCATTTTTTCGCCACCGATGAACTCATCACCATCTCTCGGTCCTACTTCGCGGGTTTCAAATCCACGCATCGTCCGGATGCCACCAAGATAAAACTTATCCCCGAGAGGGACGCTTTCATCGTCGTTCGATGTCACATAACCCGCCTTACCGTGGATAGTGAACACTGTTCCCCAGAAAAGCGGAAAAAAGTGTCGGTGCGAAAGGATCGCTTTGGTGTAATTTTCGGTGCCACCGATACCGGCATACTGCAGGGAAAACTGAGTGATGCCGCCGGTCCTTGGATCGAGGCGATAATCGGTGGTGTTGCGGACTATTTCGCCGGTAATCGACGAGTGAGTCGATTCACCGACCTCGTCAAGAATGTCGCTACTGGTGACTGACGGATCGACATTCAATATTTCCTTTTCCTCATATCGATAGGTCAGATAGCCTTTTGTGCTTTCAAAAATCGGATGGCCAGCACGGAGAGCACCACCCGTTTTATTCTCATCGTAATCAGTATATTCACGTTCGACCTTATAAACTTCTAAGCCGAGTGTCCAGTCGGTATCGAGAAAATAAGGATCAGTCACACCGAGCGAGAACGTGTTACTTGCGCCACTTAGTGCTCCCGACAGTTTCAATTTTAGTCCGTAGCCGAGAAAATTATCCTGTGTGAGCGAGCCTTGCGCAAGTAGATTATCGACGGATGAATAACCAACACCGATGGAGAAAGTCCCGGTCGGCTGCTCTTTGACATCGATGTTCAAGACAGCCTGATCTTTTGCCGATCCAGGGGCTGTCGTCACATTGACTTCTTCAAAAAAACCAAGATTCCGTACTCTGCGGTTACCCGTTTTGATTTTGCTGGCGCTGTACTGATCACCTTCGACAATCGGCACTTCGCGTCGAATAACCTTATCCCGAGTCTGAGTATTACCGCGCACCTGAATCCGCTCGATATAGACCTTGCCCCCCTGCTCGATATCCAATTTCAGGTCGACACTCAGCTCTTTTCTGTTCTTACTGCTCAACGGCGCAACGTTGACATGGGCGTAACCTTCATCAGCATACAGATCGGTTAAACGCTCAATACTTCTGTGCAACTCGGAGCGATTAAACACATCCCCGGTTTTGAGACTGACAAGCGATGAAAGCACGTCAGCACTCCTCAGAAGGTCACCTTTAAACTCAACAGTTCCGACCCTGTATTGCGGCCCTTCATCGATTTCGATCAAAACATCCAGGTATTTGTTCTCTTCAATTAAGGTGACTTCAGGCTGCTTGACCTTAACATCCATGTAACCTTTATTTTTATAAGCAGCCTTGATCCGCTCGACATCTATCTCCATAACCTCCTCCTGATAGACACCGCGATCGGTCAACCAGGAAAGCCACCAGCGTTCTTGTGTTTCTATGGAATCTTCCAGTTCATCTTCATCAATGGCCGTGTTGCCGACAAAACGAATTTCATCGATCAGTACCTGCTCACCCTCGGTGATTTTAAAGGTCAGAATCGCTTCGTTCTTTTCATCAATATCGACATCCGGTTTGATGACGGCCGCATGGTAGCCGTCTTCGGCATAAGCATTCTCAATCGCAAAAACACTCTTTTTAACTTTGGTATGATTGAAAATTTCCGGGATTTTTATACTGACCAGTGGTCGCAGTTTCTCCGCAGTAAGTTCGTCATTTCCCTCAAAGAGAACTTCACGAACCAGAGGCATTTCCGTAACAACAAAGGTGATAATTTTCGCACCCTGCACTTCAGTCAGCTCTGCTGAAATATCTTCGAATCGCCCGAGAGCAAAAATATTTCTCAATGCCGCGTCAACATCCTCAAGCGTCACATGGTCGCCTGGCTTGATCGGCGTCGCCACCAGGATCGTCGAGGTTTCAATCCGGGCATTCCCTTCGATCTGGATATCGGACACCTTGAATCCCTGTGCTCCGGCAACAACCGCAATCATCAATAAACAAAATGTGAGCAGCAATCTTTTCAGCATCAACAAACCTTAAATTACGCAATTTCAAACCAAGGAGCGATTATAGGAAATCACCCCTGCGAGTTCAATTTAAAATATCATCCTTTAGTTGACCATCTTCCATCAGCAAAATCCGGTCGAGGCTGGCGGCCAACTTACGGTTGTGAGTCACAATAATCATGGTCAGCCCCCGGGTGCGGTGCATCTCATTGAGCAGTGCCATAATTTCGTCGGATGTCCCGCTGTCGAGATTTCCGGTCGGCTCATCGGCGAGCAGTAGCCGTGGCTCACGAACCAAGGCCCTGGCAATGGCAACCCGCTGTTGCTCACCACCGGAAAGGGCACCCGGCTTATGGGTCAAACGATGCCCAAGGCCAACTTCTCTCAACAAGGCTTCTGCTTTATCCGCTGCTTCCTGACGAGGAACCCGACCGATCAGCAATGGCATCATGACATTTTCCAGTGCCGTGAATTCAGGCAGTAACTGATGAAACTGAAAGACAAAACCGACCGTTCGATTGCGAAAGCCGTCAAGGGCCGCTCCACGCAACGAAAAAAGGCTCTCGCCCTCAAAAAAAATCTCACCGGTAGACGGATGATCAAGCCCACCTAAAATGTGCATCAGGGTGGTTTTTCCCGCTCCGGAGGCTCCAACGACCGCAACCCGCTCACCAGAGACAATATTTAAACTGATCTGCTGTAAAACGCTCACCTCTCCACCCGGAGTCGCAAAGCTCTTGTTGAGGTCGCAGATCTCGATCATCGCCCGCTCACTCATAACGCAACGCCTCGGCTGGATCCATCCGAGAAGCACGCCAAGCCGGATAAATGGTTGCCAGCAGCGAAATACTCATCGCCATAATCATCACCGCAACCACATCGGAGACGACGATATCGGACGGAAAATGTTCCATGCCATAAACGGCCTGATCGAAAATCTGGATACCGAAGGTCCGCTCAAGAAACTTGATACCTGCATCGGCGTAATGCGCAAGCAACACTCCCAGTGCGGTGCCAAGACCAGTACCAACGGTCCCGATGATAAATCCTTCGAGCACAAAAATTTTCATAATGCTTCGTGCATTGGCACCCATCGCTCGCAGAATTGCAATGTCCCGACTTTTTTCCATCACCACCATAATCAGAGTCGTAGCGATGTTAAAAGCGGCTACCAGCACAATGATTCCCAAAACGATAAACAGACCGAGCTTTTCCAATTTCAATGCTGACAGAAAAGACCCGTAGATACTCTGCCAAGGGCGTATCACGTATGGAAAGCCAAACTCCGCACTGAGTTCTTCAGCAACCTGGGGAGCCAGATCAAATCGCTCAACCACAAGCTCTATTCCAGAAACGGCACCTTCAGAATCAAAAAACTTCTGCGCAACGGTCAACGGGATATAGGCATAAAAGCTATCGACAAGACTGCTCTGTTTCTCGAAAATTCCGACGATCCGGAAAGGCTTCATCTTAGGAACCATGCCGAACGGTGTGATATTGAACATCGGTGGAATAACATTGATCGAGTCACCGACGGCAACGCCGATGCTGGTCGCGGTATCGATACCAATGACGATTCCGGGACGATCAGCATCTGCGGCAAAAAAACTCTCGAGGATCGGCTGACCATCGAGGGTGAGTAATTCCTGGCTAAAGACCTTGTGCTGTTTGCCGACCCCTTTAACACTGACTGCAGCGACATTCCCCTGCGACAACAACATCGCCTCTTTGGCAACAAAAGGGGTTGCGGACAACACATGCTCGGTCTGTTCGGCAGCCGTGACCAGTTCGGCCGGATTGTCGAGCCCTTCGCCGAATTTCTGGATCAACACATGGGGGACATTACCGAGAATCTGTTGACGCACACCATCAGTGAACCCGGTCATCACCGCCAGCACCAGAATCAGTGCGGCAACTCCCAGAGTCACACCGACAATTGAGATAAAGGAAATGACTGAGATAAACGTCTGCTTCCGCTTTGCTCTTAAATAGCGAAGGCTGACAAACAATTCGTAAGACATTGTTATCCGTATGCCCAATAGTTACGGGCAGTTAGAGGCGGTAGCGACTCAAAAGTGACTCGCTACCGCCTACTGTTATTAAAATCAGTATCTTGTTATCCGTTCCGATTGCTGGTCAACCGACTTCGGGTCGCAGTTGTGGAAACAGAATCACGTCGCGAATCGACGCGGAATTGGTCAGCAGCATCACCAGACGATCGATGCCAATCCCTTCACCAGCCGTCGGTGGCAGACCGTATTCAAGCGCACGGATGTAATCCTCGTCCATTTCGTGTGCCTCTTCATCTCCAGCGGCTTTTTCCGCCAGCTGGCCGACAAATCGCTCCTTCTGGTCGAGCGGATCATTCAACTCGGAGAAGGCATTCGCCAGTTCGCGACCGACGATGAACAGCTCGAAGCGATCGACCACATCGGGATTATCATCATTTTTACGTGACAGCGGTGAAATCTCGGTTGGATACTCGGTGATGAAAGTCGGTTGCCAGAGTTTCGGCTCAACAACTTCATCAAATATTTCGGCCAGCAGCTTGCCATGTCCGATCTTGCCGTCCAATTCGAGTCCGATCGATTTGGCATAATTGTAAGACTGCTCACGATCTTCGAGGACCGACACCTCAACTTCACCGTATTTGACGATCGATTCTTTGAGGGTCAAACGATCCCATGGTGGCGTCAGATCAACCTCTTTCTCGCCATAGGGGATCAGCAACCCGCCGCAAACCTTATCAGCGACGTGACAGATCAACTCTTCGGTAAAATCCATCAGATCGTGATAGTTCGCGTAAGCACGGTAGAATTCCATCATGGTGAATTCCGGGTTGTGCTGGATGGAAATTCCCTCATTACGGAAGTTACGATTGATCTCGAAAACCCGATCGTACCCGCCGACCACAAGACGTTTGAGATACAATTCCGGAGCAATCCGCAGGAACAGATCCATTTTTAAGGTATTGTGATGAGTAGTAAACGGCTTGGCCGTCGCCCCGCCAGCAACCGGATGCATCATCGGTGTTTCGACTTCGAGATACTCGTTATCGATCATAAACTCGCGGATCAAACTGACAATCTGGCTACGCTTGCGAAAGGTATCACGGACATCAAGGTTGGTGATGAGATCGAGATAGCGTTGCCGATAGCGGGTTTCGACATCGGTCAGACCGTGCCATTTTTCCGGCAAAGGCAGCAATGACTTGGTTAGCAGACGGATCTCACTGGCACGTAACGACAGCTCATCGGTCTTAGTCCGGAACGGGACACCGCAAATCCCGACAATATCGCCGATGTCAAACTTCTTAAATTGCTCAAAAGCTTCATCGCCGACCTGGTTTTTAGCGACATAAACCTGCAGTCGACCACCACCATCCTGCAGTTGCAGAAAAGCCGCTTTACCAAAATCGCGGCGCGCCATAATCCGGCCACCGATCCGATATTCCAGCTCACAGTCTTCCAGTTTTTCCTTATCATCCGTCGCATGAGCTTCGGTGACTTGAGCCGTGGTGTGAGTGACTTTAAAATCGTTGGCAAAAGGGTTAACGCCGGCAGCCCGAAAAGTGTCTACTTTTGAGCGACGTTGTTGCAATAATTCGTTAAGTTCTTCCATATTTAGCAATCCTTCAAAGGTCCTGTTTTTTGCTGCGCACAATACCCTTAGCAGGCTCATTTCGTCAAGGAGAAAGCCGGGTTTTATCAGCAGGCCAACGGATGTAGTAAAGATTTCGAGAAAGGGTCAGGAAATCGAGTTAGACATTGGTAAAATCGATGAGTAATTTCTGGAATGCTATTGGAATCCTGCAAGGTTTTCGCTTTTGATAATCGAAGCAAACAATCGGCGTTTCACCTTCGACGGTTAACTCCCCAGCTCGCTCGACTCGGTATTCAAGAACAAAACTGGAGCGTTTCATTTTCGTACAGCGCACGCCAACCTGTAGTTGATCACGCAGAAACATTTCCTGACGAAAATAGACATGCGCTTCCGGCATAATAATGCCACACCCCCCTAAATCAAGCTCTGTATAAGGCCCGAGACTGGCGAGAAAAGCAATTCGCGCATCCTGAAAAATGTTCAACACCGCCGAATTGGCGACATGTCCGCCGTAATTGATATCGGACACGCCAACGTTATATGAAAAAGTGAAGTAAAAGCCGTCCATTATTACCTCTGGCAATTCTGACAATAATAGGTTGAGCGTTGACCCAGACGGATACAACTGATCGGCTGACTACAGTGTGGGCAAGCATCCCCTTCCCGACCGTAAACCTGCAGTTGCTGCTTGAAATAGCCGGGCTTGCCGTCCGATTGGCGAAAGTCGGAGATGGTGGTCCCGCCCGCTTCAATCGCTTCAGCGAGAATTTCTTTAATCGCAGCAACCAGCTGTTGATAGCGAGAACGGCTGATCTTACCGGCGGCAACATCGGGACGGATTCCGGCGCGAAACAGGGCTTCACTGGCATAAATATTCCCGACCCCGACAACCTGCTTCTGATCCATAACAAACGGCTTGACTGCAATTTTCCGATTGCGGGAGGCGCTCCACAATAAGTCGCCGGAGAATTCTGCAGAGAGAGGCTCAGGCCCGAGTTTATTAAGCAATGGATGGTCTGCTGCATCACCAGCGCACCAGAGCAACGCCCCGAACTTACGTGGATCGTTAAAACGCAGACAACTGCCGTTGGTAAAAATCAGATCGACGTGATCATGTTTATTCTCCGTCGACTCGGCATCGATCACCCGCAAGCTCCCGGACATACCCAAGTGCAGAATCAGGGTCCCTTTATTACAACTGAGCAGCAGATATTTAGCCCGTCGGACCACGGAAATAACAGTTTGTCCCGGCAGAGATTGGCAGAGACTTTGATCGAGCGGCCAGCGCAACTTATCGACCCGCAGAATCAATTCTGCAATTTGACAACCGGCAATCAGCGGCGCGATACCGCGGCGGGTGGTCTCAACTTCTGGAAGTTCAGGCATAAATGTCAGACATTTCAGTAGCGAATCTGCTGTGGTGCCTGATCGAAATGATCAAACTGAATCAGTTGTGGTGGACCAGGATAATCCTCGGCACTCAGCTTCTGGGCAGAATGATAACGCCAACCATCCACAGTCTCGATCAACAGCGCCAGTTCATAAAACTGCTGACTGCAACCATCGACCGATAACGTCATCACCAACAGATGCTCCTGTTGAATTGCGTCAATTTCCCGTTGCCGAAGCGATTGCCAGCTATCCACTTTGATTGCACTGAGTTGCTGCTGGGCAAACTCTACGTAAGCGGCGCGATTGGCAAACTGTTGCAGGAAAGGTGCTTCCTGATGATAGCTGTCGTAGACAGCAGTAAAATCACCTTTTGCCAATGCAGCAAAGCGCTTCTCCAATAATTGCTCAGCGGTCATTCTTTTAACCTTGGGTCGAGTGCGTCACGAATCCCCTCGCCAAGCAAATTATAGCCAAGCACAGTAATCAGAATCGCCAAACCGGGAAAGACCGACAACCACCAGGCGCTCCCAAGGGTCTGCTTGCCGGTGATCAGCATGTTCCCCCAGGACGGCGTCGGCGGCTGAACACCAATACCGAGAAACGATAATGCGCTCTCGGTCAGAATCGCTCCGGCGATACCGAGGGTTGCCGAAACCAGTACTGGCGACATGGCATTTGGCAGAATATGGCGAAAGATTAAGCGCAAATCGGATGACCCCAGCGCCTGTGCGGCGAGGACAAAATCACGTTGCCGTAAGCTGAGGAATTCTGCCCGGATCAGTCGCGCCACGCCCATCCAGCTGGTCAGACCGATGACGATCATAATATTCCAGATTGATGGATCGAGAAAGGCGATGACAGCGAGGATCAGAAAAAAAGTCGGAAAGCAGAGCATAATATCGACAAAGCGCATGATCAGGGCATCGATCCAGCCACCATAATAACCTGCCAGTGAGCCGAGGAATATTCCGATCAGGCAAGAAATTCCGACCGCAACAAACCCGACCAACAAGGAAATCCGCGCGCCATAAAGCATCCGCACCAGCACATCCCGCCCCAGATCATCAGTCCCGAGAGGATGGGACCAGCTCGGTGACAACAAACTCTGACTAACGTCGATTGCCGACGGGTCACTGCTGACCAGAGACGCAATCGCCGCCATAAGAAACATACTAAAAACAATGCTCCCGCCAGCAAGCGCCATACGGTTGTGACGCAGCCGCTGCCAAACAACATCGCGGATAAATGCACTTCGCTTTCTCAGCATAGTCAGTCGAATTTCACCCGTTCAACATCAATAGCACTCAAAAGGCCTTTTTCTTTGAGGATCTCCAGCAACCGGTCTAGTCGTGGGTCAGTGCCTGACAAGCCACCTAAATCTATCAAGTTCGGATCAATTGTTGCCTGAGGGGCTTGGGGCGTTTCTTGTTCGGGTGGCGTCGGTGGCGCTACCGGTAAGTTATTTTCCAGTGCTTGACGAATTTCATCTTCAGACGCCAGGACCGGCAAGACGCGACAGCCGGTCGCAAACTGCAGATCGGTAATCAGCTTCTGGTTGGTCGGATCAGTCATCGCCATCCGCAGGGTTTTCTCTTGACCGGATTGGCGAAGTTCAATCGGCACAACCAGCAGGTGTTTTAATTTCTCCGCCGGCAAGATGGTTATCAGGCCGAGAGGTATTTCCAGGTCCTGTAGAGAAATCCGGGAAAACTTGGACTGCGATTCGAGAAACTCCAGGATGGTGTCTTCTGGTAGATAGCCCAACTTGACCAAAGCGCTGCCGATCCGTCCACCCAGATTTCGCTGCATCGATAGTGCTGAATCAAGTTGAAATTGATCGATCAAACCAGCTTCCAGTAACATTTCTCCAAGACGGTTTGCTGCTATTTTCATATCCCCCCCATGTTATTAAGCATTATTTTATTCATCACTTACCCCTCACCCTGTTGACCCTGTCGAATACGTGGATCAGCTAATGCATAAGAGAGATCGGCCAACAGGTTGCCAAGCAGGGTCAGCACCGCGCCCATAACCAGAATCCCCATGATCAGCGGATAATCTCGCATCATGACCCCGTCGTAAAAAAGTTTGCCCATCCCCGGGATGGCAAAAATAGTCTCGAAAATCACGCTGCCACCGATCAATCCGGGGACTGACAAGCCGAGGATGGTGATCACCGGCAACAGGGCATTACGTAACGCATGTTTGTAGATAACAACCCGCTCGGACAAACCTTTGGCCCGCGCGGTCAGAATATAGTCCTGTCGCACCACCTCTAACATATTGGAACGCATGTAGCGCGAAAACCCGGCCAAGCCGCCAACAGCGGAGACAAATACCGGCAGAATCAAGTGCTCTACCCGATCAAGCAGCTGCCCCCCCCAACTCAGGTATTCATAGCCGAGGGATTTCAAGCCAGAGACCGGCAACATCCCAAGACGAACACCGAACCAGTCCATCATCAGTAACGCCAGCCAG
>CALZLE010000369.1 GCA_945788205.1 uncultured Desulfuromonadales bacterium | reverse complement strand
TTTCTCCGCCTTCATCACTCGATGAATTGAGTGAAAAATGGCTACGCAATCGCCATCATTAACCACGCCAACTCTCCTTTTTCTCTACCTGGCTGAGTCCGGCCGGGCATCATGCCATGTTTGCCTGAGACATGCAAGAGACTATTAACCACTCGACAGCAATTTGACACTTATTCAATATCGAAAGCCAGCCGCCTCCTTGGTGAACATGCCGGAAACACAGAATCCCGGAAGCGCAATAAAAGAGCCTCCGGGATTCTGTACGCGTACTGGGCCCGGCAGAAACTGCCGGGCCCCTAAGCAATGTTGCTATTTCTTGTGAACAACGATATTGCCACCACCGATCTCCTGATCGGCATCGGCATCATCCGCAGCACCACTGTGGTTATCGTACACCACAGCCCCGGTGCCCTTGTCCCATATCTTCATCCAGAACCTGTCTGTATCACCGACATCCTTGCCGTCGATGGCACTCAACATAAAGCGGTACTCGCCTTCACCGTTGACGGTACCAAAGCCTTTGTACTTAGCCTTGGAGCCAGCAACAACCAGCCATTCGTAGCTGGTGCTGTGGAAATTGAAATCGGCGACCCGGTAGTTGAATTCAGTCTGTCCCGTCGGCACCGAGGCACCTTTTTTGTACTTCGAAACAAAACCGAAATTCGCTTTGCCAGTCAAGCCGGGATCAGCCACATAGGCTCCGGCCGGTGAATCGATCCAACCGCCACCAGTGACAAAGCCTGAACCCGGATCGTAGATAACGGCATAACTGAACTCCGAGTTGCCGGAGCCGCCGTCTTTGTCGGTCACGGTGAGGGTCACCGTGTAGACCCCTGCGGTTGCATAGGCGTGACTGCCAGTAACTGAACCAGATCCGCTCTGCTCGTTGACAACGCCTGCAGAGCTGGTGCCATCACCCCAATTCCAGGTTGCGGTGTGGGTGTCAAACACGCCAGGATCGGTGAAATCAGCACTGCCGCTGAATACGGCGCCCACCTCAAAGGGATCGAGGGAGGCATTGATCTCACCGACAGCTGGGTCTACATTTGCGACAGCAACGGCAGCGGTGAAACTACTTGCGCCACCATCCTTGTCAGTAATGATGCCGGTCGCAGTGAAGGCACCGTTATCGGGATACTGGCAGACATAGTTAGTATCGGTGGAGTCGACCAGATCGAAATCCCCGTCACTATTGCAGTCGTAGGCATAGGTGAAGCCAGCCGCCACATCGGCAGAGCTGGCATCTGCCTGACTACCGAAAGCAATCTGCACCGAGGAGCCTTCAAAAATGCCACCGGCAGTGTTGCTCAGATCGGCGGTCGGCGCGACATTTGCCACCTCAACCGAAACCTGATACTGACTGACGCCGCCATCCTTGTCGGCGATCATACCGGTCACCAGGTAGCTACCATTATCGTCATACTGACAGGCATAGAATGCCTGCGCCGAGTCAACCAACTCGAAAGTTCCGTCGCTGTTACAGTCATAGGCGTAGGTAAGCCCGAAGGTCACATCAGCAACAGAAGGATCGAACTGATTACTGAAAGCGACCGTTGCCGCGCTGCCTTCATTAATGTTCCCACTAGTATTAGCAAAGTCAGCCGTCGGTGCGACATTCACAACCGTCACCGCAGAACTGCCGGTGTCACTCAGTCCACCGTTGTCGGTCACCTGCACAGCGACTGGCAAAGTACCGGGGCCGTCAAGATCGGCCACCGAGACAGTGATGCTCTGCCCTGTGGTCTCGAAGGTCCCGTCATTGTCGAGGTCCCAGGCATAGCTGAGTACGCTGCCTTCGGCATCGGTGGCTGTCGCGCTCAATACCACTTCGCCCCCTTCGTTCACCGAGAAAGGTCCGATCGGATCACACACCGGCGGTGAATTGCCACGAATGGTCAGAGTGGTGGTCGTGCTGTTCCCCGCCTTGTCGGTCGCCACAGCGCTCAGCACCTGATCATCAGCGGTGGCAGTAACATTGCCGGAGTAGAGCACCTCTTCCCAGCCCTGATCATCTGCCGGATCATGGTCGGTTTCGTAAAGCAGAACACCGTCAAGATAGACCTTGAGGCTGAAACCGTAGCCACGGTCAGTGGAGCTTAAAGAAACCGGAACCTCGGAACCGGGCAGGAAGAACTGACCGTCAGTCGGGGTGACAAAGGAAACGGTCGGCACCCAGCGGTCGACGTAGACGATCCGCTCATCCGCAGCCTCGTTGCCGTTGCCGTCGGTTGCTGAGGTGGTAATGAGGTTTTCCCCTTCGGCCAAGGACAGCTCATAGTCAAAAGCAACTTCGTTGGGATCGTCCTGGTTGTTGCTGGACGCATAGGCGGCTGCACCGCCATTGACGGTGATCGCGGTAATATCCGCATCGCTTGCGGTGCCCGAGACAGTCAGCGAAGCTGCGTTGGTGATCAGGTAAGGGGTCGGGCTGGTCACCGACAGGACCGGGGCGCTGATATCGAAGATCTTCTTGACCCCACATTCCAGAGTCAGCGGCATTGGAGTAAAAGTGATCCGGCTGCCATCTTCGGCATAGACCCTGATCTCGTGCATATAGTAGTCCATACCCGGCCCATGGATCTCAACTTCAGGCGCCTCAATCATGTTGGCATTGGAAGAGCCCCGGTTCGTGACGTACATTTCCTGTTTTCCGTCCGTTCGGAAACTCCTGCCGTAACCTCTCATGTACGGATAACTCAGCAGTCCGCCGCCATTCACCCTGAACCTGACCACGGCAGTCCCGGTGCAGTACTCCCTCTCGACATTGGTCGTTGCGCCAGCCACAACATATGTCGGCGAGCCAAAATTGTAGTGGTTTCCGTCGTAATGGTAATTGTAATCGGTGATACTGAATTCAGAATTGGAATAATACCCCTTGTCAGAACCGTAGGAGCGCACGCTGATACCGCTCGAGTTCCAAGGGCCCGGGGTCAGGAAATAATCGAACGCGCCATCGGGGTAATTAACGGAATGGAAAGACCGGTATGACTGGCCACCATAGGTCGGTTGCCGCTCCCAGCTGTTGGTTTCGGAATTGTAAATCTGGCTGACTCCAATATAGGTAAGAGTGAAATAGTTGATTTTATCGTTTGGCAGGGTTCCGGTAAATTTAACCTGTCCGGCCACTCGGCCAGCCACCTGATTAAAATCCTTGACGGTAGTCTGGTCCTTGAGCACCGTCACCAAGCTGTTCTGGGAGTCGCCGTCCTGGTAGGGCCAGTACAGAAAATAAGAGGAGTTGAAATTGTCCTTAAAATAAGTTCGTGGGCGTATGCTGTAATTTCTGGTCCGCAGGGTTCTTGATACAAAGCCCGGGTTGGCGGCCACTGAGGAAAGATAAGGAGCGTAGTGATAGTTGAATCGGTCCTCGTAGCTGGTCCCATCGATATTGAGGTCAAGAAAGATATTGCTTTCAACAGTGCCGGTATCGTAAACCGTCGGCGGCTGCGGCGGTGGCTGCGGCGGGGCGACATGGTTGATGTTAAGGTTCAGCACCACCGTTTCACCATTGGTGATATCCTTATAGAGCAGATCATCTGCGTCGTAGAAAAACCGATAGGTAACCGAGCCATAGGTACTGCGGACATAGACATAGGCATACAGCCTGATTTGACTATTGGGCACAACCTGCATGTCCCAGGAAGCGTCCGAGTACTTGTAGCCGGTGTAACTGTTCGACTGGGTCTTCTCATATTCAGTCGAAGCACTCTTGGTGGCATATCCGTAGCCACGCCAATTACTGTAGGAATCACCAGTGATCTGGACGTTAAAACGCACGTTCCCGGTTGCGGCATAGTTATTTTCAACCGTGACACCCTCATCCACCGCAATGGTGCGGGGACTGAAAGTGACGTTGGTGTAGGGATATGAAGCACCGCTCGGGCTGATGGTTGCCGAGGCGTTCACCGTATGCTCCCATTCTCCGGCCTGAACGGTCAGAGAGTAGTCGGCTCCAGGAACTGATTTGGTGGCCGAAAAGCCGCCACCAGAAGAGCTCAGGGAAATGTTTCGGGCGGTATAACCCTCGGTATTGTTTGAAACCGTTCCAGTAATATAACCGGGATGAAGGACCACTTCGGCTGCTCCTGATGCGCCAGCGAAAACCAGCAACACAAGTAGCGCAAGGATCCATTGAGCAAACTTCAATTTATTCATTCTGAATCACTCCTGGCTTTGAAAATCAACATAGTAAAACTGTCCATAATGTTCTGGCTACAGCACCGGGTCACCGACAACGTCGGTTTCTACGCGGTCACCGATGATGTTGGTGTACTCGATGCGCCAGGTCACAGGCCCCTCAGGCAACTCCGTATCGGTCACTTCCACCGGCAGAGTCCATTCGTCAAGGACCCCCTGCGGCTGGGCCACGGCAAGATCACCGAACATCAGAGACCGATGGTCATAGGTGACATTATTGGCTTCGGGAATCCAGGCGACAACATCACGAACATCAGCGCCGCTGTTGTTGATCAGCTGCACCAGCAACACCCCAGAGACGGTTTGGCCGTCTTCAACGAGAATTCTCTTCTCATAGAGGAGGTGAAATTCATCCTCTGCATGGACAGCGGTAGCCGCTCCCAAAAGCAGCAGACAGAAACACAGAAAACCGATTAATCTTCCCTTCATTTTTACTCCTTACCAAATAGGTTCATTTGTAATCTGGGTTCTCTTTTGCCAGACAGGTACCCAACAAGGCAAAACCTGGCCGGCCCGATAGACAGTTCATTTTCTGCACCTCTTTTCCTGCAAAAAACCTCCTTTCAATAATCAAATTAAGAAAGTGCAGACCTAAGCAGCAAGCCCCCTCAAAAAGGACAGGCGTTGAATGTATTTAATCGTGTTGGATTCAAAAACAAGCGCAAGCAGCAGCCGTTTCAAACCAACCTGCAATGGCGATTAGAATGGGGATTTTGTTGCGAAAAATACTTTAGGAGAGTAAACAGCCTTAGCTGTTCAGACCCCTGGCAAGGGTCTTTTGAGGGTGCCTAGCGGGTCGGAATGATTTCCTACTCGCTGTCCGAGGCATAACTGGGTAGCCCCCCTCCTATTTGTTTTCTTTCCTTGCAAGGACAAAGCCTTACAATCCAGAACATTAAATTTTCAAACAGCGTTATTATACTTAGATGAAAAGTTTAAGCAACATAATTTGCTACTGCACAGGAGGCATCTCAATCGACAGGATTTGACACCCCTCCCCCCAGAAGAGTAAAGTAAATAGCCAAGGTTAAGAATTTCTCCTGACCCACCTGAAGGGACCACCTACGTGCACTCCGAACAGCTTCTTCCCCTGGCGGCGCTTATTATTTTCGCCTTTGGCGTCAACCTGCCGCTGGGCTACCTGCGTGAAACCAGCCGCAAATTTTCGTTGCGCTGGTTTCTGCTTATCCACCTGTCGATCCCCTTCATCATCGCCCTGCGCAGCATGTTCGGTTTTGGCTGGTCGCTGATCCCCGTGACCCTGGCCTGTGCGGTCGGCGGCCAGATCCTCGGTGGCCGGCTGAGAAGGAGTCGGCTGGGATGAGTCGCAGCAAGCGCCCGCCGATGAAAAAGGCCCAGAAGGTCGGCAGC
>CALZLE010000368.1 GCA_945788205.1 uncultured Desulfuromonadales bacterium | reverse complement strand
TTTTACCCGCTGAACCGGTAATCGCCACCAGCGGTCCATTCAGCTGTAAGCGGTAGGCAGCAGCCAAATCTCCAAGGGCCTGCAAGGTGTTTTCCACGCGGATAACCGGGACACTCAAGCCCTCGATAACCTCTTCACTGAGGCAGGCGGCAGCGCCATTTTTAACCGCCTGACTGATGTAGTCGTGACCATCAAAGCGCTCGCCGCGAAGCGGAATAAAAAGTGCGCCAGGGGCCATATTGCGGCTGTCGGTCGATATCTCGCTCAAGCCGCAATTCGCTTTTGCCCCGGAAAAGACCCCTCCGGTAATCCGTGCAACCCGTTCAAGATCAAACATCTGTGTTCGCTCCTGAGTCTGCAACTGATCCGTTCAATGCCATCGACAACTCTTCACGATCATCAAAATGAACCTTCTCCGTCCCTAAAATCTGGTAATCCTCGTGGCCCTTCCCCGCCAGCAACAGCAAATCACCAGCCTTCGCTTTGGCACTGGCAAACTTGATTGCTTCGCGGCGATCTGGAATAACGACAAAACCTTTTTGACCGGCTTCCAGCTGCTGCTCGCCAAGCTCAACAGCCTCAACCGCAAGAGCACCAGCCCGGACTTGCTCCAGAATCTGCAGCGGGTCTTCCGTGCGCGGGTTATCTGAGGTAAAAACCGTTAAGTCACTGTATTTAACCGCAGCGGCGGTCATTACCGGTCGCTTGCGTGGATCACGATCGCCGCCACACCCAACCAGCGTAATCAGCCGTTTCGAATCGAGCTGCGATAAAGTTGACAGCACCTGCTCCAGGGCGTCACCGGTGTGTGCATAGTCGACCAGCGCCAGAATGTCTTTGTCGTTGGCGACTCGCTCCAACCGCCCCGGAACCTGAGCAGCCGTTTCGATACCTGCAGCTATCTGTTGATTCTCAACCCCCAGTGCCTGCGCTGCAGCGACCGTTGCCAGCAGGTTGCTGACGTTGAAGTGACCGATCATGCTGCTGTCGACGACAATCTTTCCGCTCGGGCTGGTAAAGCTGCCCTTGATCCCTTGCCGACCGACGTTGATGTCAAGAGGATGGATCAGTGCAGACCTCTCAAGCCCGAAGGTGGTCCACTGTGGGTTTTCACGCAGCAGCTGGCGACCAAAACCATCATCCTGATTGATCACTGCTTTTCCTTGCCCAAGCAGCTCGCTGAACAAACGCCTCTTACTGGCGAAATAGTTATCGAGATTCTGATGATAATCGAGATGTTCAGGAGTTAAATTGGTAAACACCGCCACATCAAAATCGATCCCATCAACGCGATGCTGCTCAAGCGCATGGGACGAAACCTCGAGAATGATGGCATCAGCACCCTGGCGACGGAACTGGTGCATCATCTCCATTAATTCAAGCGATTCAGGGGTTGTGTGGGTCGATTCCAGCCGCTCATTACCGAAACGATACTCGACCGTTCCGAAGACGGCCGGTGCGTACCCAGCCTGGCGAAGAATGGTCTCGAGCAGATAAGTCACCGTGGTTTTGCCGTTGGTCCCGGTAACGCCAATCACCGGGATATCTGCTGTTGGGCTCTGGTGATATTCGTTGGCTATCTTCGCCATGACTTTGCGTACGTTGCTAACCTGTAAATAGCAGACAGTCGCCGACCGGGCTTCAGGCAAGCGCTCGGCAATCACAACGGTGGCGCCAGCAGTGACGGCTTGCGGGATAAAGTCGAAACCATCAATCTGGGTGCCGGGCAGCGCAAAAAACACCGAACCGCTCAACACCTTACGGGAATCGCACGCCAAGCCTGTGATTTCACGCTCCAGGGAACCGTGAACCTGCTCTGCTTTGATGTTTTTCAGCAACGCTGCTAAATGCATCAAATCCCCCTTATGCCCCGAGCCGGACCCAGGCTTGTTTGCCGTAACGAATCTTCTTGCCCGGGGCTGGTGATTGCTCAACAACCTGTCCGCTGCCGGACAATTTCAGGTTTAACTGCTTATTCCCCATGGCTTGTAACACCTGCCGGTAACTCATGCCGCGAAAATCGGGCATGACCAGCCCATCAATCGGCTTACTTTCCGACAACAATGGGGCTAGATCCGGCAAAGGCTCGCTGTTCAGTTGTGCAGCATCTATTGCGGCAACCGAACCTTTCGGCAGGATGTCCAAATGATTGAGCGATTGCTCAGCGATCCGTGCAAACACCGGTGCCGCAACAACCCCGCCGTAACCTTTGCCTTCCGGCTCATCGACAATCACCGAAATGACGAGTGATGGCCGCTCAGCCGGAACAAATCCGATAAAGGATGACACCCTTTTATCGATCGAATAACCACCAGTGACCGGATCAACCTTTTGAGCTGTTCCGGTTTTTCCCGCGACGCGATACCCGGGGAGCGCGGCTCTGGTACCTGTGCCGCCCGGCTCAGTGACCGTTACCATCATTTCCCGTACCTGCTTCGCGGTCTGTTCAGAAATAACCCGATGCTTGGCTTGTGGCAATACACGCTGCACCGTCCGGCCATCAGCATCAATAACCCTCTCAACCAGATAGGGCTCCATCAGTAAGCCGCCATTTGCAATCGCTGCCATCGCTGAAGAGATCTGAATCGGAGTAACGGTCAGCCCTTGACCAAAAGAGATTGCCGCCAGATCGATTTCGAACCAACGGGAGGGCTCTCTTAACAATCCCGGACTCTCGCCCGGAAGGTCCAGACCAGTCACCTGCCCGAAACCAAAATCGGTTAAATAGGAATAGAATTTTTCCCGCTCCAGCGCTTTTCCGAGTTTGGCAAAGCCGATATTGCTACTGTATTTAAGCATCTCCTGCAAAGTCAGTTTGCGATGCTTTTTAGTGTCCCGGATTATTTTGCCACCAACTTCGTAACGACCGTTTTCGCAATAGGTTTTTTGATTGGGACGAACAAGCTTCTCTTCCAAAACCCCGGCCAACAAAAACGGCTTGAAAGTTGAGCCCGGCTCGTACATGTCGGTCACCGCACGGTTGCGGCGGCTTGATACTTTCGATTTCCCCGGAAGATTCGGGTTGTAATCAGGCTGGCTTGCCATCGCCAGTATTTTGCCTCTTGCGGGCTCCAACATCACGACCGTACCGCTGAGGGCCCTGGTCTCTTTGATGACCCGGGCCAGCTCTTTTTCTGCAATGTACTGTAGTGACCGATCCAGGGTCAGTTGCAGATTGTGTCCCGGAACGCCGCCCTGAGCCAGCTGCTCAGCAGTTGCCATGCCACGACCACGAGCGTCACGGTGCGAAACCAGCCGCCCTGGCTCACCTTGCAGCAGCTGATCATATTCCAGCTCTACCCCTTCAAGGCCTTTTGGGTCGAGACCGGTAAAACCAACGATATGTGCGCCAACAGTCGCTTGAGGGTAGAATCGTTTGTGCTCCGGAACAAACTGCAAACCTGCAATTCGCAGTTCGCGAATCTGCTTGGCAACTTCAGGATCAAGCTTGCGCTTAACCCAGACAAAACGTTTTTCCTCTGAAAGCACCTTGGTAAGCGCAGTCTTTTTCATGCTCAGCAGGCCTGCCAGCTGTGCGGCAACTTTTTCTGGTTCTTTGACCAACAGGGGATCGGCGAAGAGGGATTGGGTGTCCAGACTGACCGCCAGCGGATCACCGTTCCGGTCGAGGATGCTGCCACGCTGCGGCGCCAATTCGACCACCCGCTGCCGTTGCTGATCAGCCCGCTCCTGAAGTTGTGGAGCCTGAACCACCTGCAAAAAGTAGGCACGGCCGGCAATCGCAAAAAAGGCAACAATAAACAGAACACCGAAAAATCGGATGCGAATCTGAATTCCTCGCTCCGAAATTGCCATATCAATCGATCCTGATGATTTGGCCGGAGGCCGGTGTCCGCAAACCCAGCTCTTTGCGTGCGAGACTTTCAATCCGGGTATCACGAGAGAGGTAGGCCGCCTCCAACTTCAATTGCTTGATCTGCTGATGGCCAAGTCGGATCTGGCGTTCCAGGCTGGAAATATCATATTCGAGATTGATCGCATGAATCCGCGACCAGACGAACACTAAAGACAACAACGAAACAAGCACAATTGCAGCAACAATTGGTAACAGCTGAGGCCGCTGAAGGGAAAAACCATTAATTTTTATGGTTGTTGTGTGCAGGGCTTCCGACATAGGCGCCTCCTATCTACAAAGCAACTGATCAAATCGATCAGCAGCGCTCAACCGCCCGCAGAATGGCACTACGCGAACGACTGTTGACTTCTATTTCTTCTGCACTCGCCCGCAGGCCTTTACGGGTAAGCAGCTTCACTTTCGGCACCGTATGACATTGACAGATCGGCAACTTCGGTGGACAAGTGCAGCCTTTGGCCTGCTCACGAAACAGTAATTTAACAATTCGGTCTTCCAGCGAATGGAAGCTGATGACAACCATCCGCCCACCCGGCTTTAGCAATTCCAGCCCGGCGGCAACGCCATCGCGAACCTGATCCAACTCTTGATTTACGTGAATCCGTAACGCCTGAAACACCCGGGTTGCCGGATGGATCCGTCCCGGCTTGTTGCCGCCAGGGACCGCACCTTTTACCAGCTGTGCCAGTTCACCTGTCCGGGTAATCGGTGTTTCGTTACGTTGCGCGACGATCCGGCGAACAATCCGGCGACTGAACCGTTCTTCGCCATATTCAAAAAATATCCGTAACAGC
>CALZLE010000367.1 GCA_945788205.1 uncultured Desulfuromonadales bacterium | reverse complement strand
TGAAAACCGGCACAAGCCTTTAAGCTGATGCCGGTATAATCGCCTGTAAATTCACTATAACAGTGATTCCCGCCTAAAAATCAAGCTCCAATCTGCGCCAACAATTCCCAGAAATTCGGGAAAGATGTCGCGGTACAGCCGGTATCTTCTATCAACACCTCTGCTTCAGCCCGCAATGCAGCGATGGCCATACTCATGGCGATACGATGATCACCGAAAGAACCGACCGTTCCTCCACGGAGCGACTGACCACCTGTAATACGCATACCATCTTCCAACGGTTCGATCTTCGCACCAAGTTTGCCGAGCGCATCGCACATTGCGGCAATCCGATCGGTCTCTTTAACCCGCAGCTCTTTCGCATCACAAATGGTCGTGACGCCACTTGCGAAAGCAGCCGCAACGCTGACCACCGGAAATTCGTCAATCGCTCGCTGAACCAGCTCGCCGCCAATCTCAATTCCTTTGAGATTGCTTGACTTAACCAGCAGATCCGCCACCGGTTCACCGGATAGCTCCCGTCTGTTTAGCAATTCGATCGAACCGCCCATCTGCTGCAAAATATCAATGATGCCGCTGCGGGTCGGGTTGACCCCGACATTTTTTAGCAGCAACTCAGAACCGGGCACAATCAGTCCGGCAACCAGAAAAAACGCAGCCGAAGAAATATCCCCCGGGACAATAACTTCACGTCCAGTCAGAGAGACGGGACCGGTCACTCGAGCGCCTCCATCAAAAGATTCGATCTCGGCACCGAAATAGCGCAGCATCCGTTCACTGTGATCGCGTGACAGATGCGGCTCGTAGACTGTGGTTGTTCCTTCGATCTGCATCCCGGCCAACAGAACTGCTGACTTTACCTGGGCACTGGCCACCGGAGAACTGTATTCGATAGGTTTGAGGCCACCGCCATCAATCGCGAGAGGCGCCTTGCTGTTGCCGTCACGGCCAAGGATCTTTGCACCCATTTCCGACAATGGATTGATCACCCGCCCCATCGGCCGCTTGCGCAGATACTGGTCGCCGGTCAGAACCGAGAAAAACGGTTGAGCAGCCAGAATGCCACTCATCAAACGCATCGTGGTTCCCGAATTACCGCAATCGACAACATTCTCCGGCTCCAGCAAACCATCGATGCCACGACCCTGGATGACAAACTCGTCCTCGCTCTTTTCAACAACCTCAACCCCCATCGCCTGAAAAGCTTTGAGGGTCGACATACAATCCTCGCCACGCAACAGTCCACGGACACGACTCTCCCCCTTGGCCAACGAGGCAAACATAATCGCACGGTGCGAGATCGACTTATCGCCGGGAACGACAATCTCACCTTGCAAAGATTTCGCTGGCGAAACGGTTCTTGTTTCGTATTTATGCATCAGACGTTACCTTGACATCGGGCGACCCATGGGTTGCCCCTATGATCGTTGGTCCCGAATCGTTTGTAGGGGCGAGCCATGGCTCGCCCGACTGTTAAAGTATTGCATCACGCAGCTCTTTTGAACGCATGAAAAATTCATATAATTTCTCACCGCTCCCTTCGGCAACGTCGGTTTTCAATTCGCCAAAGAACGTTTCGAACTGCTCCATCATTTCCAGCAGTCCTTCGCGGTTCGTTTCGGCAATATCGCGCCACATGGTCGGGTCGGAAGAGGCGATACGGGTGAAATCACGAAACCCGCCTGCCGAATATTCAAGGATATTTTCCTCGTAGTGGTCGTACGAACCAACGGCGTTGACCAGCGAGTACGCCACCATATGCGGCAAGTGGCTGATCGCTGCCAGCACCCGGTCATGCTTCTCTAACGACATCTGCACCACTTCGCTGCCCGCCAGTTGCCACATCTGCTCGACCAGTTGCAATGCCTTCGCATCAGTATTGACAGTCGGCGTTAAAATGCAGCGTTTGCCGCGATACAGAGTCGCAAAGGCGGCTTCGGCGCCACTCTTTTCAGTTCCAGCAATCGGATGGCCGGGGACAAAATGAATGTTTTCTGGAAGCAGTGGCTCAATCGCCTCAGCAACGGCACCCTTAACACTACCGCCGTCAGTGATGATAGCTCCAGGTTTTAACCCTGGCAGCAATTCTTCAGTTACCGTTGAGAGCGTCTTAACCGGGGTTGCCAGAAACACAATATCAGCATCTTTGACCGCCTCACGGGGATCGCGTGTGTAACGATCGACCACTCCCAGTTCAAGTGCTTTTTCCAGGTTCGGCTTGCCACGACCATAACCGATGACCTCACCGACCGCGCCGGCTTCTTTCAACGCCAGCGACAGTGAACCACCGATCAACCCGACACCGATAATCGCCAGCTTGGGGATTAGTATTTCAGACATATTCAACTTTCCCCCTTCAGCTTATCTTGGCGGGCGAGAGGATAAGAGCCGAGCACTTTAAGAAAATGACAATGGGTGCGAAGGTCCTCAATCGCCTCGGAGATGGGAGCATCCTCAATATGACCAACCAAGTCGAGGAAAAAGATGTATTCCCAGGCCTTCTGCTTCATCGGCCGACTCTCGATTTTCGAAAGATTGATTTCCCGTTTACTGAATGGCTCAAGCATTCGCGACAGAATCCCCGGCTCATCTTTGACGCTGAACATGATCGAGGTTTTATCCTGACCACTCCGCTCCGGAGTCTTTTTACCGATGACCAGAAAACGGGTGTAATTATTCGGGTTATCCTCAATCTTCGCCTTGACCACCTTCAG
>CALZLE010000366.1 GCA_945788205.1 uncultured Desulfuromonadales bacterium | reverse complement strand
GGCGTCTGCTTCATCGGCCGACTCTCGATTTTCGAAAGATTGATTTCCCGTTTACTGAATGGCTCAAGCATCCGCGACAGAATCCCCGGCTCATCGTTGACGCTGAACATGATCGAGGGGTTATCCTGACCACTCCGCTCCGGAGTCTTTTTACCGATGACCAGAAAACGGGTGTAATTGTTCGGGTTATCCTCAATCTTCGCCTTGACCACCTTCAGCCCATATTGGACCGCTGCCGCCTGACTGGCGACCGCAGCAGCAGATTCATCTTCGGCTGCTAACTGTGCTGCCGCAGCAGTACTGGCGACATCAACCTGTGGAACATCCGTCATATTCGCTTCCAGCCAATGACGGCACTGGGCAAGTGGTTGCGGATGGGAAACAATCTTGGTGATTTTCTCGACATTGCCTGTTTTCGAGAGCAGGTTGTGAGAAATTTCCAGCATAATTTCGGCGATCACCTGCAGTTCCGAGCCAATAAACATATCGAGAGTGTGATTTACCACCCCTTCCGTCGAGTTTTCGACCGGAACCACCCCGTAGTGAGCCCGGCCTCGCTCG
The DNA here is from genome assembly GCA_945788205.1 of uncultured Desulfuromonadales bacterium. GTDB lineage: Bacteria > Desulfobacterota > Desulfuromonadia > Desulfuromonadales > Geopsychrobacteraceae > Malonomonas. The sequence goes on along the minus strand of CALZLE010000366.1, from coordinate 2,941 downwards.
ACCTCCTCAAACACCGAAGGGATACTCTTCAGCGGCACCAATTGCGCCGACAGGCCGAACTGCTGCATCGCCGCCATGTGAGTAAAGGTCGATTGTGGCCCAAGAAAGGCGACCTGCATCGGCAATTCCATGTTCAGCGAAGCTGAGATAATTTCGCGAAAAACTTTGACCACTGCTTCGTTCGGAAATGGTCCGGGGTTCTGCTCGGTCAACCGCTCGTAGATCGCCTTTTCGCGACTCGGCACATAAAAAGTGCTGTCACTCCCCTCTTTTGCCTTACCAACACCGACAACGACATCGGCCCGCTGATTGAGAAGTTCCAGAATCTGATCATCGATCGAATCGATCTGTCCACGTAGATTTTTTAACTCATCTTTAGCCATAAATTCGTCTCTAATATTTGAGGGGATATGGAATGCAGGAATGTAGCCTAAAGCGTCAGGAAAATCAATTATTCACGCTGCTTTTCATGGCAACAAACCTTTGATTCAGCTGACCGAAACAAAGGCCAATTGCTCGGCGACAGAAATCAACTCGTCTCTGCCGTTCTGCTGGTTTTCGAGCTGCTGGTACCAGCGGGATGGAAACCACTGATCACCATGCAAAGCGCCAACCAAGGCTCCGGTCATAGCACCGATGGTGTCGGTGTCGCCACCAAGGTTCACAGCCTGAATAATTGCCTCTTCAGGATTATCGATATAGCGCAACGCGGCCCAAAGTGCTGGCGGCCACGAATCTGCACTACGGACGCCACAACCGAAAGCTTCAACCACGGCGTCAGCAGAGGCCTGCTGCCGCAACAGCTCTGATAACAGCTCAAGCTTACTATTCAAAATCGATTCAGGAGCATACCAGAGCAATTGCCGGGTAAATTCGTGGGCGTCAGGCAAACCATCGGCATTCAGCATCAACCCAACAGCTCGCGCCTGCAGTAGAGCCGCTTCAATCCCTTCAGTATGGGTATGGGTCATCCAGACAGCAGCCTTCACTTTTGCATAAAGCAACAGATAATCAAGCTGCCCGTAGAGCAAGCCGATCGGCGCAATCCGCATCGCACCACCATTACCAAAAGACCCGTCGGCAAACAGCATGGTTCCGGTCGAGCGCCAATCCGCACCCTGCTGCAACGCTGTCAGTACCGCAACGGCACTGCGCCCGTAACCGCGCTGCGGGGTAAAAGCCTCCGCATAGGCCGCAGCGCAATCGGCTCCATCAACACCCCTACAGCGGACAATTGAACGGGCTAAAGCCAGCGTCAGTTCGGTGTCATCGGTATAACAGCCAATGTCGTGCCCTCGCTCGGAGGGTAGAAAGTCTCGCACCAAGTCTGGGTGTTGCTGCAGAATCTCGCACCGCGATTGCATTTCGACCGCGGAACCGAGTACATCACCAAAAGCACAGCCCAACATTGAACCGATAAAGCGGGATTTTCGATTCCTCGACATAACCCTATTGAACCTCCTTGACCCACTGTAAGCGCGCAGTTAAACTGCGTCAGGCTTATTTATAGGTCTCCCCTGAAAAGCATCTGAAAGGACAGATTGAATGACCATCGCTACAAAAGTCAATGAATGTATCGAAAGCGCCTCCTGGATTCGCAAAATGTTTGAAGAAGGAGCTGCGCTGCGCGAACAATATGGAGCAGATCAGGTTTTTGATTTCACCCTCGGCAACCCGACTATCGAGCCACCGGCAGAACTCCATGCAGAGCTGAAAAAGCTGGCCACAACGCCGGTGCCGGGTATGCATCGCTATATGAACAATGCCGGTTATGATGAAACCCGTACCGCCGTCGCTGAAGTAATTGCCGAAAACTGCAAGCAACCGATCACTGGTGATCAGGTGGTTATGACCTGCGGTGCCGGGGCAGCCCTCAATGTGGTGCTAAAAACCCTGCTGAATCCGGGCGACGAGGTCATCATCCTCACCCCCTTCTTTGTCGAGTACAAATTCTACATCGACAATCATCAGGGAGTACCAGTTACGGTCGTCACGCAAGATGACTTCCAACCCGACCTGGAAGTGATTGAGTCTGCCATCACCGACCGCACCAAGGCGATCATCGTCAACTCACCGAACAACCCCACCGGGGTGATCTATCCGGAAGAAACACTCAAAAGTCTCGGCGAACTGCTGAAAAACAAGGAGCAAGAGCTCGGAACGACTATCACAGTCATCTCCGATGAACCTTACGCCAAGATCAGTTATGGCGAAGAGGTTCCCTGTATTTTTAACTGCATCGACAATTCTGTCATCGTCACCTCCCACTCCAAAGATCTGGCTCTGCCGGGCGAACGGATCGGCTACCTGGCTGCCAACCCGGCAATGGACGCTGTTGGTCTGTTTATGCAGGGCGCTATTTTCTGTAACCGGGTGCTCGGTTTCGTCAATGCTCCGGCATTGATGCAGCGACTGGTGGCAAAACTCCAACATTGCAGCGTGGACAGCGAAATTTATCGGCGCAAACTGGATCTATTCTACGACAAATTAACCAGTCTTGGATTCGAGATGGTCAAACCGGGCGGTGGTTTTTACCTGTTTCCAAAATCACCATTGGCTGACGAAATGGAATTTATTCGCATGGCGCAAAAGTACCGCATTCTGTTGGTTCCAGGGTCCGGGTTCGGTGCTCCCGGCTACTTCCGGATTGCGTACTGCGTGGATGATGAGATGATCGAACGGAGTCTGCCACTCTGGGAAGAGCTGGCAAAAGAGGTGGGGCTATAGCAACTTATTTGAAAACTAAAACGATTACAAATACAGTTTGCGCCTGACTACCGAAAACGGAAAACAAGAAGCTTACGTCTACATCAATCAACAAAAAGAAGCCCCGGTCTATGCTGGGGCTTTTTTATGTTCAATCAATTAACAGGGCCAATCTCAACTGTCGTAATCTCCGCAGGACCCCGTGATTTAAAATAATTCCGATTATTCTTTTTTC
>CALZLE010000365.1 GCA_945788205.1 uncultured Desulfuromonadales bacterium | reverse complement strand
TGCCTGTTCGCTTCGCAAGAAAGAACCCCAGAATCGCCTCTCTATTGTCTGCACCAGCGGCGCGGAGATCCCTTAACTGACTGGCATCAACTTTCAACAAATAGAGCAAAACTTCGTCAACAACAGCAGCAGCCAACCGTTGGTCATCCGCAGATTTAAACGCAGCAACGAGCGCAGGAGATAACCGCTCATCAGGAAAACCAGCCTGCTGCAACACAGAGCGCCAACTCCCTTCACTCTGCCGCATTGTCATCACAGAGGTACTGTCATAACCGGATCGTGCGGCAACATAGTGAGAGATCCACAGCTGGTCTGACGAAACGCCCCCCATAAGGGCTTTAACTAATTTAAATTTCTGCGCATTAAAAGCAACGGCCAGGAAAGAATTCTGTGTGGTCGCCAGTAAGTACGGAACAACTTTTTCAGGATTCTGATGGTCAAAGGTGCGATCGGTGAAACAATGACAGTTGATGGTTGACTCTTCTGCTAAGGCAGGACTGACGATCAGACAATAAAACAGCGTGGTTAGAAATATGACGACGATTCTCACAGGCAGCCTCAATCAGCAAGGGTTTGATTTGCCACTCAAAATAGCAGAGGAAAGCAAATTGGCCCTTGATCTAAGTCAACTAATCGAGAGGGTCAAAATTATCGACCGCCGCATAACAGAGGGGGCAAACCCAGCCTTCTGGCAGTGAGTCAAACGGCACATTCGGAGCAACGCCATTCATTTCATCCCCCTTTTCGGGGTCGTAGATGTAGCCACAACAAGTGCAAATGTAACGCATTTCAATCCCTTTATCAGATAGCAAAATATTTGGCTTGCGGATGATGAACAACAATTGCTGAGGTGCTCATCTCCGGGACCATTTCGAACGACTCGGTCAAGTCGACACCGATTTCTTCAGCATTTAACAATTCAAACAGAGGCTTATGTGCCTCAAGGTCGGGGCAAGCCGGATAGCCAAAGCCATAACGTGACCCCTGATACCCCTGGGCAACATAGGCAGTGATATCAGCACTTGACTGTTGTTGAATCCCGACCTCTATACGCATCTGCTCATGCCAGTATTCTGCCAGCGCGTCAGTTAGCTCGACACCCAGACCGTGCAGCATCAGGTAATCGTGATAGCTATCAGACTCGTAAAGCTGTTTGGTTTTTTCCGCCAAACGATCCCCGATAGTCACCACAAAAAAACCGACCTTGTCCCCACCTTCTTCTGCCGTACGGAAATAGTCGGCAATACAAAGATGTGGTGCGGCCGACTGACGCGGAAAGTTGAATTTTTTTTCTCCGCTGACACTTTGGACCAGCAAGTTATCTTTCTGGCTAATACAGTCGAAATATCCATAAGCGATTTTCGGCTGCAGCCAGCCTTCATTCAACGCTTGCTCTTTCAGGCGTTTGTAGAGTGGCAATACCGTATTCTCAGTCAGTTCTGAATACTCTTCTTTTGCTAGTTTGCCGCGCCGATAGCCCCAGCGGCCACGGAACAGAGCGGCTTCATTGAGGTAGTCAAACAGCGGCTCTGCAGCGAGATCAGCGACAATTTTTTCACCGACAAAAGGAACCTGCAGCGGACTCTGTGAGCGATCCAGCACTTCTTGCTGTGGACTTGGCCGATGAGTTGTAACTGTCGCTGCTTCCCATTGGGTTGATTTCAGGGTCTTCGCCTCAAAGTCGCGAATTGCCTTCAAACCAGCAAAAGCATCGGCGCAATAAACAACAGGGTTATCGTAGGGTGGCACACAATCTTCGGCAACAAACTTGGGGGTTAACGCGGCACCACCGAGCAGAACCGGCTGAGACAAACCGGCATCTTGAAACTGCGCCATATTCTCTTTCATCAGCAGCGCCGACTTGACCAACAGACCGGAAAGTCCGACAACATCAACCTGCAGCTCTTTTGCTTTAGCAATGATCTCTTCGGCCGGCACCTTGATACCGATGTTATGCACTTTGTAGCCATTGTTGGAGAGAATAATATCAACCAGATTTTTGCCGATATCATGAACATCTCCGGCAACGGTCGCAAGCAGGATACTCGTGCGCCCCTCGTCGGACAGTTTTTCCATGAAGGGTTCCAGTAAAGTGACCGATTGCTTCATAACCTCTGCCGATTGCAACACAAACGGCAGTAACAAATCACCGCGACCGAACAACTCACCGACTTCACGCATCGCCGGGACCAGCAAAGAGTTGATAATATCAAGCGGCTGCCAACGGCCGCGCAACTCGATCAGCAGATCCTCAAGTCCTTCTTTGTCCCCTTTTAGCAGCTTATGCCGCAGCTGTTCTTCAAGCAGTGCATCGGTCTGGTCTTCATCAGTTTCTTCAACCGCCTGTTCAAAGTGATCGATAAAATCCATCAACGCAGATTCCGAGCGATTAAACAACAAATCCAGACATTTCTCACGGTCCTCTTCACTGATTGCCGCATAAGGCAAAACTTTGGCCGCATCGACAATCGCAGTGTTCAGGCCGACGTCAACCGCTTCATGCAGAAAAACCGAATTGAGCACCTTGCGCGCAGCCGGACGAAGGCCAAAGCTGATATTGCTGACACCCAGCGTAAAACCGACCCCCGGCAACCTCTGCCTAACCTGCTTTATAGCATCGAGCGTCTGAATCGCCGCATCGCGCATCGTCTCATCACCGGAACCGACGGTGAACGTGAGCAGATCAAAGAGAATATCCTGTGGCCGCAATCCATGCTTATTGACCGCCAATTCGTAGATCTGGATAGCTGCAGTAACTTTTTCTTCGCAGGTCAGTGCCATCCCCTTTTCGGTAATAGTGAGAGCAACAACCGCAGCGCCGTACTTTTTCGCCAGTGAACAAATCTTGTCGAGGTTAGGTCCACCATCTTCGAGGTTAATTGAATTGATAATCGCCCGGCCTGGATACAGCGGCAGAACTGCAGCCAGAGTCTCCGGACTGGTTGAATCGAACATCAATGGCGCCTTACAGGACCCCGCAAACAACGTGGCCAGTTGGGGCATATCTCGCAACTCATCCCGGCCAGCATAAGCAACGCAGAGGTCTAGAATTTGTGCCCCGCGCGCCTCCTGATCAAGGGCAATTTTCAAGCAGGCATCCCAATCCTCAGACAATAAGGCTTCACGAAATGCTTTTGACCCGTTCGGATTACAACGTTCGCCAATGAGTAGTGGAGGAATTTCCTGATTTAATTCAACGGCCTGATAGAGACTGGCAACGGAGGCTTTCATCGGCTCACCTCCCGTACTGCGGGATTTACATCAATTAACCGCTCAGTTAAGGCTTTAATATGTTCCGGACCGGTCCCGCAACAACCACCAACGATGCTCACTCCCTGTTCGGTGACAAATTGATGCATCTGTTCGGCATACTCAGCAGGAGTCATCGGATAAACGGTTTGGCCATCAACAACCTCCGGCAGCCCTTGGTTCGGGATGCAGGAAATTCTCTGTGGCCAGTGCTGACTGAGGTAGTGAATGTGCGAGCGCATATCCTGTGGTCCGGTGGCGCAATTAAGGCCAAGGGAAAAAATGGGGTAAGGTTCCAGGGTTGCCAACACTGCAGCGATATCGGAACCAACCAGCATTGTCCCCTGCTGTTCGATGGTCACCGAGAACAGTACCGGCAACTCTAAATTGACACTGCGAAGAACATCGAAGGCTGCGATCAAAGCAGTTTTTGTTTGCAGCAAGTCCTGGCAGGTTTCAACGATTAGACAATCAACGCCAGCCTCAAGCAACGCTTCAATCTGCTCACGAGTTGAAGCTTCCAAGGCAGCAACCTCAATATGCCCAAGCGACGGAAGCTTAGTG
>CALZLE010000364.1 GCA_945788205.1 uncultured Desulfuromonadales bacterium | reverse complement strand
GGTGCGACGATGGGACAACTGCTGTCATTGCCGATGATTCTGGTTGGCTGTATTGGGTTGGTTCTGGTGCTAAAAAGGACGCAAGATGAGTCGGATTGAAGGAATTATTTTTGACTGCGATGGGGTTCTGTTCGAAAGTAAAAATGCCAATCTGGCTTATTACAACCGGATCATGCAGCAATTTTCCTACCCTCTGGTAACTGAAGATCAACGGGAACATGCCAAGCTTTGCCATACAGCCTGTTCGACGGATGTGCTCGCTGTACTGGTGAAACCGGACGATTATCAGCCTGCTCTCGATTATGCCGCAACACTTGACTACCGTGAGTTCATTCCACAGATGCAACCAGAGCCGTACCTCGCAGAAGTGTTGCAACAATTGGCGCTCGAATATCCGCTTGCCGTGGCGACAAATCGAGGTGTCAGCGTCGAACCAATCCTGTCGCATTTCGGTATCGAGGATTACTTCTCTGCAGTGGTAACCAGTAAGGATGTTGCGCGACCGAAACCGGCGCCGGATATGTTGCTGCTCGCTTCAAAACGGCTCGGATTTGCGCCGGAGAGATGTCTTTTTGTTGGCGATTCGGAGCTTGATCAGCAAGCGGCAGCGGGAGCGAACGTACGTTTTGCCGCTTATGGTGGCTTGGATGCTGGTGAGGTGAGGCTTCAATCGCACCTGCAGTTGTTGGACTCACTTGCCGTTTTGCAGGCATAAAAAAGCAGGGAACCGATCAGCGGCTCCCTGCAATTGTGAGGTTAAAGTTGAACTTAGTTCAATGAAGAAGCTTGGTCATTTCTAAAACGTGGCCAGGACCTTTTTTCAGATATCTGACCCGATCCATTAATTTGAAAATAATCTGTACTCCACGCCCCCCCTCATCTGTCTCTTTGACCTTCACTTTTGCCAGCTGTTTAATATTAAATCCCTGGCCATGGTCATAGACCCGGATCGTCAGCTCATGGTCAGACGCGCTGATGGAGACTTTGACTTCTTTGCTCGGGTCACAGGCATTCGCGTGACAAATGGCGTTGGCGAGGGCCTCTGTTAAAACCAGATTGAGATGATAGGCGAGCTCCTCCCTGTCGCCATCATAGCTGGCCAGGGTATGCGCAAGACTCTCCCCGATTTTGCCGATCATCCCAAGGTATCTGGTCTGATTGGGGACCCTGATGTCTATATCAACCTGTCGAGACATTCAATCTTTCCATTTGTCTGCAAACGAGCTGGATCAATAACTTTCTAACGCTTCTTCTACCGAGGCGAAAATTTCAAAAACCCGATGCAGTCTGGTTAACTCAAACATGGAGCGAACTTGCGGCTGAAGGCTGCAGAGTTTCAGGCTTCCCTCGCGGGCACTGGCATTTTTGAACCCGGAAACCAGAGCGCCAAGCCCCGATGAATCAACAAATCTGACCGCAGAGAGATCGATGATCAGATTGCATTTACCTTCATCAAAAAGTTGCAGCATCTGTTCTTTCAGGTCACCACTGTTGTGTGCATCCATGCGTTCTTCCTGGATTTCAATTTTGATGATTTCACCCTGTTCTGTAATGTTCAACTGCATGTACTCCTCCTTGGATATATTGCTATTTCGCTATGATTAATAAATATTGTACCCTATTTTAAGACCTTCATCACTACCAAGGTGATATCGTCATTAAAATGTCGCAGGCCGGTGAAGATTCGTACTTGACTCATGATTTGATCGATAATTTCCTGTGGCGTAAGATCTCCACACTCCTGGAGCAACTTTCCAAGGCGTTCGACACCAAAAAATTCATCATGACTGTCTTCTGCCTCGATAATACCGTCAGTATAAAGCAGTAAAAGATCTCCCGCTGCTAATTCGGTCGTTTGCTTCTCAAACGCAACGTCCTGTTTGATGCCGAAGATCAACCCCTCTGCATCGAGCAGCTCAATCCTTTGTTGTTGCTTCCGCCATAAGAGTGGATTGTTGTGCCCGGCACTGCTATAGCTGAGATTGCGTGTTGCTGAACAGTATTGCAGATAGAACATGGTGACGAACAGGTCTGAGCAATCCATGTTGTCAAAAAAGAACTTATTCAGAGAATGCAGCATTGTGTCGGGTTTTTTGAGATTGTCGATACGCGCATGAATAAAGGTTCGGGTTTCTGCCATGATCAGAGCTGAGCCAATATTGTGGCCAGAGACGTCAGCAATAATCAGGTCGAAACGGGATTCTTCGCGAGGGATAAAGTCAAAATAGTCTCCACCGATTTGATGCGCTGGAACGCAGAGACCTGCGACCGAAACATTTTCCATTTCTGGGATTGCGGTTGGCAGCAAACTTCTTTGAATGTTTTTGGCGATTTGCATTTCCCGTTCTTGTTCATGGACTTCCAGCAGCCCTTGCAGCTGTTTATCGTTCCGCCATGCCAGGGCAACCTGTCTGGCAAGATTTTCGAACAGGGCAATAAAGCTTTTTGTGAATATGCCTTTCACGGTCCGTGAAAATGCTGAAAGGACTCCGACCGGTTCGCCTTCCAGAATGATTGGTGTGTGGGCAAAACAGGTAATCCCCTCACGATGAATAATTTCTGAGGAGGTCGGTTTTTCGAGGAAATCGGTATCATTGACCACTGCGGTGACATTGGATAAAAACGCCTGACCAATGTAGGTGTCCATATTCAGATTACGCTCAGACTGGCCAAAGTGGACCGATGACATTCCCTGTTGGCTTTTTACCACCAAGGTCATGGAATCGTCTTCCAGAAAGCGAATGACGCACAAATCGAACTTGAACTGGCTGGAGAGTAGATCGAGAATATTATCCAGAATACTCTGCAGTTCTGCACCGCTGGCAACGATCTGGGCGGCATCATAAAGAACGCTGAGCTGTTCACGACTGGAGGCATGGCTGATCGTCACTGAGCCAAAAATATCAAACACGTCCTCCATTTTACTGCCACGGGTGGACAGGTAGTTCTCCAGAATTATCCTTGCCGGTGCCGCACCAACGTAGCCTGCCAGGGTCCGTTCGGTGAAAGATCTTAGTTGTGGGATTTCGTCATCGGGCAGACTCCCGCGGGCATTAATTTCCCGATCCTCCAGAAACTCACTGATTGCATGCTTGGCCGGTTTTTCACCGATGAATTTAGACATCAACTCGACAAATTCCATAATCGTCGGCGCTTTACTGATTCTTCTGAGTTGCGTCGGCAGGCCTTTGTCTTGCCTGAGAATGTCAACAAACTTATCTGCTTGAATCTCTTCGGTTTTACTCTGTTTTATGAAGAAAGAGATGGTTAGGTAAGCTGAAATGTTGAATAGCATGCTCCAGAATAAGGAGTGGGTGAAGATGTCAAAACCCCGTAAGCCGAACAACTCCAAAGGCTTGAGCAGTTCAATGTTGAAGGGGCCATTTTCCAGAATGTTCGAGGTCAGCCACCCCGAGCGAACAAATGAAGGAACCAGCAGTGTATAGAACCAGAGAATAAAGCCGAGAACTAAACCAGTGGTTGCTGCTTTGCGATTTGCCCGTTTCCAATAAAGACCGCCGATGACTGCTGGGGAAAACTGTGCCGCAGCCATAAAGGAGATCAATCCCATGTTCACGAGCGCATAAGAATCGCCAATGATTTTGAAATAAAAGTAGCCGAGAAAAACAACACCGATAATGCCGAGGCGCTTTAGATTGATGAGGATCCCGGAAAAGTCGTGAGTTTGTAATTTTAAGCGCAAAATGATTGGCATGACCAGATGGTTGTGAATCATCGTTGAGATGGTAACGGAGGAAACCATAACCATACCGGCAGAGGCGGAAAGGCCACCAATAAAGACCAGCATGGCCAGCCAGGGATGGCCGGCGGAGAGCGGTAACGTCAGGACAAAGAAATCTGCTTGAGAGGTGTCGCCACCATTGAGGATCAACCCGCCAAGGGCGATCGGGATAACAAACAGGTTGATCAAAAATGCGTAGGCGGGAAAGCGCCACATCGCTTTTTTGATCTGGCTTTCATCAGCATTCTCGGTGACCATGATATGAAACTGTCGGGGCAGAAACATGATCGCCATCATCGAGAGGAAAATCAGCGAAAACCATTTCGTGTAAGGTGTCCGTTCTGTCCCGAGTTGGAACAGGTCCTGACGTTCTGGGAATTGCTCGAAAAATTTATGGAAAATATCGAGGAACCCATCAAAAAGACCATAGGTGACAAAGACGCCGACGGCGAGGAATGCGATCAGTTTAATCAACGATTCCAGGGCTACCGCAACAACCAGACCTTCATGACGTTCCGAGGAGTCAAGGTGACGGGCACCAAATAGCATGCCGAACAATCCCAGAACCAGAGCGACGATAAAGGCCGTATCGACGTAGGGCGGAAGCTGTGAAACCAGCGAGCCCAAGCCTTTGGACGGAAGGGTTAGTGGGGTGGAGAGAATATCAAGGGTGCTGGCAACCGCTTTTAGCTGTAGCGCGATATAGGGCATGATGCCGAAAACGGCAAACAGAGTTACAATTGCGCCGAGCAATGCTGAGCGATCGTAACGGCTGGAAATAAAGTCAGCAATACTGACGATGTTTTGTTCTTTACTGATTCGGACCATCTTGCGGAGGATAAACCACCAGGTAAAAGCCATTAGCGTTGGGCCGAGATAGATCGGTAAAAACTCCAGACCACTGGTTGCTGCACGACCAACGCTGCCGTAGAAAGTCCAGCTGGTGCAATAGATGGCAATTGCCAGCGAATATATATAAGAGTTGGTGGCCAGCAGGCTTTTGCCCGCTTGTCGCCGTTTGTCAGCATAGAATGCGACGCCGAACAACACTGCAAAGTAAAGCAGGGATATGATCAGGACGATTTGACCAGAAATCATGTCGGGTGATTACTCCATCGTCTCACTGTCAAATATCTGTATTTTCTTTGTTCATTTGTCGAACGAAAAGCCAGGTCACACAGATCGATGCTGGCCAGCCAATAAAAAAATAGAGCACCAACGGTGGCAGTCCGAAAATCATCTGCTCATTGTTGAAAATATGAATAAATGGGAAATTTATCAAAATAACGCCGAGGATCAGGCAGAGAATCCAGGCTTCTTTGGTTGAATCACCTTGGTGGTCTTTCATAGTCAACCTCAGTGGCTTTAGCGGATGAAATGTTGGTCTGTTATCCCGTTTCTATACGAATCTGTCAACCTTGTTCAGCCTTTCGTTTTAATCGTTTTAGGAAATAGCTCTTTTCTGAAATTTATCAGAGATTTCGCGCCTGTAAAGTAGATAAGCTGAGCGGGAAAGGGTTTGACGGTTTTTATGAGGGTGTGATATTTTTCACGGGTGCTGTCGGAAATTTTGACGGTTTGCACGACGTGCAGTCCGGGCTCTAGCTGTAGATTGGATCCAGCCTTTTGAAAATCGGTCATATCTCATTGTTTTTCAGTCGTTTTCTTTTGTTTGCAGTTTTGGCTCTGTTGCCATTAGGTTGTGCCGTCGCTCCGCGAACTGCGCCGCAGCCCATAGCAGTGGATACCTATCGGTCAGAAATCGACGATTCTGAGGCGAAAGCGTTTTTCGCCTATGCTGAATTTCGTTTACTGGCAACAGGGAACCGCTGGGACGAGGCAATTGCTGCGTTACGCCGGGCAGTCGTTTTTGATCCAGAAACAGAATACCTGCGGATGAGCCTGGCCAAAGCTCTGCTACACAAAGATGAGGCGGCCGAGTCGATTGAGCTCCTGCAGAAAATTCTGCAACAAGCTCCAGGCAATGCAGAAGGGCATGAGCTCCTCGGGGATCTGCTCGGTTATCAGAAGAATTATGAGGGTGCGGTCGCGCATTATCAGCAGGCACTGCAGCTTGATCCTGACAACGAAATGTTGCGCCTGCGGTTGGCGATGACCTTTGGACGCTTGGGTCAGGGTGAAAAAGCCATCAGCCTGCTGGAAAATATGGTTGCCGAGCAGCCTGACGCAAAACTCGCACACCTTTCTCTGGCCCGTTTTTACCTGGAGAACCGACAGCCGGAAAAAGCGAAATCGGCC
>CALZLE010000363.1 GCA_945788205.1 uncultured Desulfuromonadales bacterium | reverse complement strand
ATCAGTGCGTATTTCATTTAGACGTTCTCCTCTTCAGGATGATTAACAGGGTGACAAGTGTTGAAAATGCGAAAAATGACATCATCGGGATCGAGATGAAACCGAACAGCTCGATATATTTTTCCGTGCAGGAAACCCCCTGCGAGCAGGGCTGAATGTTCTCCGGAATGATTCCGGCGTAGAGCAGGGTGTGGTAGAGAGCCGTCAACCCACCGGCGATAGTCAGCGGCAGGGCATACTTGATGACACTCTTGTCGAAAGCGGGGAACAGGCCGGCGGCAAAAATGAAGATCAATGGGAACAGGCAGATCCGCTGATACCAGCAGAGGACACAGGGCTCATACTCCAGAACGGAGCTGAAAAAGAGGCTGATCGTTGCTGAGACTGTGACCAGAAGCCAACAGAGGAACAGCAGCGTCCAGTTGGTATTTATTGCTTTGTCAGGCTGTGACATATCTAAATTCTCCAAATTCTGGCGATAGTTGAGATAAATGCGAGCAAGCCAGTGCTGCTTTTCAACAATGGGCTATCCCTGAACCGGGATAAACCGGTAAAAGAACATGGTGATCGGTCCCAGCAGGCCGAATATCAGCATGATACCGACTGCAATCAGCATGACACCGGTGCCGATTTCAATCTTGCGCATGTGGTTTCGAAGCCGCTTGAATGCTCCCAAAAATTGGTGAAACAGTAACCCCGAGAGCAGGAAGGGGATTCCCAGTCCCATTGAATAGAAGGTCAGCAAAATGGTGCCTTCGCCGACCTGTCCGGAGGTCGCGGCGACCATCAGGATCGACGCCAGAATCGGGCCGATGCAGGGGGTCCAACCGGCAGCGAAAGCAACACCGATGATAAAGGTGCCGAAAAAACCGGCTGGTCTTTTATGCAGGTGCATTCTTTTCTCGCCGAGCAGGGCGCGAAACGAAAACAGGCCGGTCATGTGCACACCGAACAGCAGGATCAGCACTCCGCCGATCTTTGCCACCCAGTCCAATCCCTCGCGCAGGAAGGCCTGAATCTGCCCGGAGGCGATCCCGGCAATCGCGCCGAGCAGGATGAAAATAACGGAAAATCCGAAGATGAAGCAGAGGGTGTGGAGCAAGACCGTCCAGCGGACCTTGGCGCCGGGATGGGCTTCATCCAACTGATTGAAGGACAGGCCGGTAATATAGGTTAAATATGATGGGATCAGCGGCAACACGCAGGGAGAGACGAAGGACAAAATCCCGGCGGTAAAGGCGATCCAGTAAGTGACGTCTGATGCTTGCTGCAGCAATTGATTATCCTTTGGCTAAGCTTTTGAGATAGGCGACCGTTTTCGAGCTGGACCAGTCGAGTGGTCCGATGATTTTTTCAACGACGGTTCCATCTTTTCCAACGATGAAGGATTCAGGGAACTTGTAGACCCCATATTGTTGCTGCGCGACACTCTTGTCGTCATAGAGGATGGGAAACGTATAAGGACTCTTCTTCAGAAATTCAGGTACAACGGTGCGGCCGTTCTGCTCCGTATTGATCGCCAGCATGACAAAATCTTCTTCCGCCATATATTTATGGAGCCTTTCCATTGAAGGCATCTCTTCAATACAGGGCGGGCACCAGGTCGCCCAGAAATTCACCAGGACCACCTTGCCACGCAATGAAGACAAGGTGACTTTGTTGCCCTTGGTGTCTTGGAGGGTAAAGTCAGGGGCCACATCGCCGGCAACCACTGCGGTGGTTGATGGCATGTTCGCATAAATGTAGGCGCCACCGCCTATGACCGCGAGTATGACAATCAGGAGTAAATTACGCATGAGTGCACCTTTCTACAGATAAAATACAAAACGATGAAGTACTGTCTTCGAAACTCAATCATTTTCAACCGCCTGATCAATTAATTTGATCAGTGCGTCCAATGGTTTATAACCAGGTGCGATCTCAGTAAAGCACCCCCAGGAGGTCGAGCAGTTGCAACCAGCGGGTTCCCCGTTTGATTCCATCTCAGCCATGATCAGAGTTGGCACAGCTATTTAACCGTGGCCATTCCACATGTGATCGAGCATGGTGCGGACCCTGTCGGCTGCCGGTCCGGTCGGGTTGAGTTCCAGGTAGCGGTTCCACGCCTCATCTGCCTTTTCCTTTTTCCCCAGATCCTGACTGTAGACGATGCCCATGTTGAACAAGGAATTAAGGTGCTGTGGTTTGAGCTGGTTGGCTTTAGTAAAGTTGTTGACCGCCTTGTCGAACCAGCCGATCCGGCGATACATTGTTCCCTGGTCGGTCAGAACATCCGGATCATTGCCGTCGATTTCCAATGCCTTGTCATAGGCTTCAATCGCCCTCATCGGCTGGTTGGAATCAAAATAGCTGTGCCCCAATTGAATCCAGGAATTCCGGTCGCCCGGTTCCTTGGCGAGCAAGTTTTTGAGATGCTCGATATGCTGCAGTGTATCGATTGAAGAAGTAGAGGCGTCTGCCTGATTCTCGACCGGCATTTTTTTGTTGGCATTGGTAAAAATCACGCCACTTAAAAGACCAACGACCAAAGTTATGATAATCAATAAAATATGTTCTTTTTTCATATGTCCGTCCAACTAAAAAAACGTGGCTTCGGTAAAATTCACTTTTACCTCTGTCGCAAACTCTATCTTGCGAACACGTTGCCACTTAGCCCCTAAACGTGATCTTATTTTTCGTCTAATTTGTGCGGGGAGGGTTGGATTTAATGTAGAAGTACGACAGTGCTCAGGGCTGCTAAAATTTGAGTTGTCGGTAGCTGGTAAGAAAGGTGCTGATTGACAGAGCCTGAGACCTCTAGGTCTGGATTGCCAATAAGGGGGAAGATCGAGTCAATATCGAGGATAGCAACCTTATTGGGCGAATTCGTCCGAAGCGATGAAGTCAGTGCCGAAGAAAATGCCGGCGAATCAAGGCAATCGCCTTCTGAAATTGTCCAAAATAATTGCGCCGTGGCGGGCTCTACTTCCTGATGAAGGGTAGGTTCTTTCGGATCACAATCGATCCAGCATTTGCCAATGGGGCTCGACTCCAGGTGGAGAGAGTTTTGCTCATCCTGGCACCAGAATGAGGCATTCACTGTACTGAAGCTCAGCAAAAGATAGATCAGCACAAAAATTCGCCTGAACCATCTTGAATGTAGTGTGCTTATTAACATGCCAGTGACCTAAAGACATAACCCGGGAGCAATACATCGATGATGTTTATACCTGTTTTTTCATATCAGTTCGAGGGGAAAAATCTCTTTTCTCGTCTGCGTGTTTGCACAGTTTTGTAGGTTTTTGTCTTCTTGTCCGTCAGGGATGAAATCACCAACCTCATTGTTGGCTTTGTTTAGTAGGGTCCAGTATTGCTGCTCAAGATCGGTGATTTCGGTTTCAGTAAGTATTTTTACT
>CALZLE010000362.1 GCA_945788205.1 uncultured Desulfuromonadales bacterium | reverse complement strand
TGAGTATTTGTCTCGCCTCTTCTATGCCTAGGGTATGGCCTCCGTAGACTTTATCGCGAAATTGTAGAGCTTGGTTGTCCATAAATATTCTCCCAAAAATGATTTGATGCGGAAGACTATCTGTTGTTCGGCCGATTGTCAACCTTTGCTCTTGGGGAGGTTGACAATGCTGGTTGCTCGCAGAACGACGCCACTACCATTTCTGTACCTTTTGTCACATATGGAATTGACAGGAGGATTCCAGAGTGATAAAACATGATTTTAAAATTGAATGGAGTGTTTTGAAATGGTTAAAAAATTAATAGGTAGAAAGCTTAAGTCGTCACGTTTAAAGAGGGATAAAACCATACAGGAACTCGCCGAAATGTCACGGGTCTCCTCAAATATGATATCCAGAATTGAACGGGGTTTGACTACGCCGTCTGTAGAGATCCTGATGAAGCTCGCCGATGCTCTTGGCCTGAGCCTCAGTTATTTTGTTGAGGAGGCTGAAAAAGGCAGCACAGTCGTTTACACGCCGACTGATCAGGGCGAGCCAATTTTCTTTTTTGAAGATAAACATCAGATTAACAGCCTAACCCAGGGTCTACGTGACCCTGGTTTTTCTGTTTTTGTCGACACTCTGGAGCCCCATTGTGATAGTGGCGAAGGGGGAATGATACACACCGGAGAAGAGTTTGCGATGGTGCTTGAAGGCTGTCTCGAATTTGTTATTGAAGGTGAGAGTTATGCTTTAGATAAGGGAGACTCTATCGGCTTCAAAGCGTCGATCCCACATAGTTGGAGGAATCACAGCGATCAGCAGGCAAAAATCCTCTGGGTAGTATCACCACCACCGAATGTCTAAGCAACAGATCACGCTGATATAGCTGGAGAAAAAAATATGCAGGTAAAAAAAATAGTCGGTAAGAAGTTAAAGGAAATTCGCTTAAAACAGGACCTGACGATCCAGGTTCTTGCTGAAAAATCACAAGTTTCATCAAATATGATTTCTCGAATCGAGCGCGGCTTAACGATCCCTTCAGTTGAGATACTGATGCGCTTAGCGACCGTCTTTGACAAGAGCATCAACTATTTTGTCGAGGATGTTTCCACATCGCACGAGATTGTACATACCCGTCCAGGGAAAAGAGACAAAACCGTTTATGATGATGAGTACAACATGCACACTGAGTCCTTTACTTCTGGCTTACGTGACCCTCAGTTCATGTCCTTTTATTGCACTGTGCAAAAGGGTGGGAGCAGTGGAGAGCAGAACATGTATCATCCCGGTGACGAACTGATTTATCTGCTGGAAGGTCGCTTGAAAATGACGATCGTCGATGAGGTTTATGAGTTGGAAGCTGGCGATAGCCTCAGTTTTAAATCTCACTTACCGCACCGTTGGGACAATGTTGGTGAGGAAGACGCTAAAGTCATCTGGACTCTTTCCCCATTCACGATTATTTAACTGACAAGGCCCCCAACTGCCTGAAACTTTTGTAACTCTTTGTTGACATGGGACAATCATATTGTATAGTCATCACTAAGTACGCAGGATATGGCTAACCAACTTTAAACCTCCAGGGGGCACCATGAACAAGTCTGAACTGGTGGAAGCATTGTCAATCAAGAAAAATTTGACCTACAAAAAATCGGAACAAATTGTCAATTTGATCTTCGATTCAATGTCGCAGGCGCTGATCGATAAGGATCGGATTGAGATCCGCGGTTTTGGTAGTTTCATGGTCAAAGACTATAAAGCCTATATGGGGAGAAATCCAAAAACGGGCGAAGTTATTAAAGTGAAAGAGAAATTTTTACCGTTTTTCAAAGTCGGTAAAGAGCTTCGAGAACGCGTCGACAGCTAATAAAAAAAACATATTAGTATTAAGCCACTTACGAAAATGTAAGTGGCTTTTTTTGTTTAGGTTTGGTGGTATTTTGACACATACCGTCATATCACCGGAAAAGATTAGTAAATTTAGTTAAAAAATTTCTTATTATCGGCGTAGATCTGTGATATTGTAAGTGCTTAAGAGAACCTTTATTAATCTGGCACACATATTGATAGGTAATAGCTCATATGCTTCATCGATTCAAAGGGGTTTTGCCGAAACTGGGTAAAGAAACATTTCTGGTCGATTCAGCTGAAATCATAGGTGATGTCGTTATCGGAGATCATTCAAGTGTCTGGTTCAACGTCGTTGTTCGTGGGGACGTTAATTTTATTCGAATTGGTGCCAGGACAAACATTCAGGACGGAACCGTTGTGCATGTGACTCACAAACAATTTCCTAGCTGGATTGGTGATGATGTGACAATTGGACACAATGCCACATTGCATGGATGCAGAATCGGCAATCGTTGCCTGATCGGGATGGGGGCAGTGATTCTGGATGGTGCAAGTATCGCGGACGATGCCATGGTGGCGGCCGGTGCCTTGGTCGTTCCGGGGACTGAGATTCCGTCAGGAACTCTCTATGCAGGATCACCAGCTCGTTTCAAACGCAAATTAAGCGCAGAAGAAATTGTTGGTCTCAAGGAATCTGCTAAAAACTACTTACACTACGTAGAGGCTTATAAACGTTGAAATATCAATTGCACATAAAAGCAAGGAAAGTTGCTTTTTTCGTGGTGCTGATAAGTCTATTTGCGCTTCATGCATATGCGACACCGACTCAATTCGGCGTGAGCGGTCTGTTAAATCAACCGACAGCGGATACTCTCGATTCAGGAAACATCTCCGTCGGCCTCTGGGTCAATAGCTCCGGCCAACCCTCCAATGAAAAAGCCACTATCCTGCCCGTCAGCCTTACGCTGGGGCTAGGTACTTTTCTCGAAGCTTATGGTTCTTTTCCAAACTTGACGTTTAATGACGAAGAAACTCTGAGCGGTAGAGGTTTTGCGAACCTTGGCTTTAAAGCTCGCGTTATTGGCAAACGTTCTTCTCCATATAAAGTTGCTCTTGACCTACAGGCCTGGCGACAAATTGCGGATGATGAATCTCGGGACGGCAAAACCGACCTGATGGCCAGGGCAATTTTTACTGCCAAAAAAGGTCGTTTCGGTCTCCACGCAAATACCGGCTTCCTAAAGAACGATGATAGCTTTGGGGATGACGATCAGTTCGTCGCGGCTGCGGGTATTGAGTATTTTCCAATGGCGCGCTTGCGTTTAATTGCTGAAATTGAAGGAAAAACCGAACGCTCCTCAGGGATGGATGATGAAATCGAGCTGATGGCTGGCTTGCAATATTTCTTCTCTCCACACCTGACATTCCATCTCGGTGTTGGCACCGGCCTAACAGATTCTTCTGCCGATTGGCGTGTACTGGCAGGCATTTCGACAAGTCAGGGTATCGGAACGTTCACAAAGCCAATCCCTCGGATAATTGAGCCGGTACTCCCACAAAAAGAAAAAGCCACGGCAAAAAAGTCGAAATTCAAAACTATCACCCCGCTGCTGCCGATGTCTCGACTGGCGAAGCCAGAGCCTAAGATAGAATCAGAGCTTCCAGTGAACCCTGGTGAAGAAGAGATCATTGTCGAGCCAGAAAATCAAATCAAGCTAGTCAGTAATGTTTTGCCAGCGGTTTTGCCGGCCACCGCTGTCTCATCTCCCGTGCCAAAGCCGGTTATTGCCGGGGAAAAACCGAAAGAGCTTTTCAAACCCAAAAAGCCGATAAAAACCGTTGTTTATCGTAAGTTTCGCTTTAACGATGTGAACTTCGCCTTTGATCAACACTCCTTGTCGGAAACAGGAATCAAGGCCGTTGCGCAAGTTGCAGCATCTTTACGTAAAGAGAAGAAGTGGTTCCTGATTCGAATCAACGGTCACACAGATGCTATTGGTTCAGAAGAGTACAACGTAAAGCTTTCCAATCGTCGCGCGGCTAGCGTTGGCAAGCAACTTGTTGTCAACGAAGGATTTGATCCGGCTCGAATGTTTATCAAAGGATTTGGCGAATCAGAACCGTTGGCCAGTAACAAGTCGGCAGACGGACGTCGCAAAAACAGACGCGTTGAAATTCTCATTTTGCTGCCACAAAAAGGAGGGTAGGGGATGAAATATTTAACTGCCCTGCTGATATTCTTTTCGATATTCCTCGCGCCAACTTTCCTGCTGGCAGATGAGCTTGACGAGTTTCTCGGAAGCCGCTCTGTGGTCGGACAGATCTACTTCGAAAAAGGGAGCAGTCAGCTCTCTAAAGAACATCAACAGTCGTTGTCTAAGCTACTGAATAATATAAAAGAAAAGAAGCCAGGTCAGATTATTCGTGTTGAAGGTTTTGCCAGTAGCGACGGCAGCAACCCTGCAAACTACGAACTAGCGTCGAAGCGTGCATTTGCAGTACAGCGCTATTTAAAGCAGCGTGGTGTCACGGCTGAACTTTTTTTTGTCAGTTATGGCGAAAAAAAACATTCCACTGCTAAACTGTCTGAACAGAGGCGTGTTGATATTGCCACTTATCAAGAGACCCGCGCAGTAAAAGATCTCTTTCGAGAGACGGGTCGAGTTGAAAGGTTTGTCATTCAATGAGTCAGGTTAGTTTCGACGGTTTGCAGGACAGCCCCCTGTTTGACCAGATGAGTCCGAGTGAGATAAAAAGTCTCGAGCAATTTTTTACCGTCAAACGAATTGCCGAGGGGAAGACCATTTTCATAGAAAACATGCCTGGCGAGTCCCTTTTTCTCATCAAAGAAGGGACTGTGCGGATTTCTCGTATGATGGCAGAGGGCGATGAACAGGTCTTGATTGTTCTTGGTCAGGACGATGTTTTTGGCGAGATTGCAGTTATTGACGGAGGTGCCCGCTCTGCAACGGCAAGGATTGCAGAAGATGCAACATTATATGGCCTGACCCGCAAGAATTTTGACGCAATGTCTGAAGAAGACCCACGCTTGGGACTAAAATTTACCCTGAATATCGTCAGAATTTTCAGCGGCCGGGTGCGAAATTCGCAGAAAGACTATCGGGCAATGTTACTTGCCAGCCTAAAACGGAAAAAATAACTAGAGATTCCGATATGATGCGCTACCTCTTCCTCATATTTCTGTTTATTCTCCCCGCCTGTTCTGCAACCGTTATCGCGCCCAAGGCTCAGCCGGGAAGCCAGATAGACATGAATGGCGAGCGGCTCATCAAGGCAAAAAAAGGTGTACAGCTTTCTCTACGGCTTCACGAGATTACAGTTCGTCCTTCTCCTGCTGATCAGAACTACACCTCTTTTTGGGTTGAAGTTGCCAATCAAAGAAATCTTCAGCTGCCCCTGAAACACACTGATTTTTTACTTATTGATGGCCAGGGTCAACAATATCTTCCCATCGATCCAGCAGATCTTGTCGAACGCTTAACCGATGCAGCGCCTTATCTGGTGCCATATCCTTATGTCGGCTTTTATTATCTTGAAGACTCTGCCCGTTCTCAACTAGACACTCTATTCCGCAGTGAAAGTAGCTATTTTTCCTCTCGTCGACCGGAATATATTGCTACGGAAGCCTTGCCGAATGTTGGTGTTTTACCAGCAGCGAACGTTTCTGGGGCAATTTATTTTGCTGTTGAACTGCGCACCATGAATAGCTTTCGATTGATATACCAGGTTGGAGCGTTGCCGGGACAAAAATCTTTCCAAATGATAGTTCCATTTACTGTTGAGAAAAAATAACACTCAAGATATATTTCACGCAAATTTGAAACGAGCGGTAGATGTATAATTAATCTACCGCTCGTTTTTTAGCTATACTGATAGGGCAAGTTAGGAAAGAGGACTTTTATGTCGGTGTTGTTGAGCCAAAAACTGATTTTTGGATTACTCGGCGGTCTCGGTCTGTTCCTGTTCGGCATGAAAATCATGTCGGAAGGACTGCAGAAGATTGCCGGCGACCGCATGCGAAAAATCCTCGCCGCACTAACAAACAATAGAATTGTCGGCACTTTGGTCGGCATTGCAGTCACGGCTATCGTTCAATCTTCCAGTGCAACGACTGTCATGACAGTCGGCTTCGTAAATGCGGGCCTACTCTCGTTGGTTCAGGCTATCGGTGTTGTTCTAGGGGCCAATATCGGCACAACCGTCACAGCTCAGTTGATCGCCTTTAAAATTACTAAATTTGCCTTACCCGCCATCGGTGTTGGTGCAGGCCTCAAGCTGTTCAGTAAGCAGAAGAAGTTTGTTTACGTTGGCGAAATAATTTTAGGCTTCGGTATTATATTCTTTGGTCTTTCGATCATGAAGACCGCATTTGACCCACTGAAGGCGAGCGAAGAGTTTCGACAGATCTTCCTGCTAGTCGGCGATTACAAGCTCCTCGGCGTATTGATCGGCGCGGTCCTGACAGTTATTGTGCAAAGCAGTAGCGCCACCATCGGCATCACACTGGCGTTGGCCACTTCCGGCCTGTTGTCCTTTGAAGCCAGTGTCGCTTTGATACTTGGAGAAAACATCGGCACAACGATCACCGCAAACATTGCTGCCATCGGGACCAATCTCGCGGCTCGGCGAACTGCATTTGCTCACTTTTTGTTCAATTCTCTTGGTACTGTCTACATGTTGTTGTTGTTTCCCATCTACTTAAAGCTTATTTCAGCAATTACCCCAGGTGACGCAGACTTCATAATTCAGACACAAGCTCAGGCAGAAAGTTTTTCGGCCGTAATCGGTGACAAACCCTACATTGCCAGACATATTGCAAACACCCATACCCTCTTCAATGTCATCAATACCATCCTCTTTCTCCCGTTGATTGGGGTTTTGGCCAAGCTGGCAACAATTATCGTAAGAGGCCAGGACGAAGTTGATAACTTGCAGGTCAAGTTTATCGACAATCGTGTCTTGAATACCCCGCCTATCGCCATCGGCCAAGCTCGTCGTGAAACACAACGGATGGCGCAAATTACGCTAGAAATGCTTGAAAAGACCTCTCTCTACCTCGAGGATGGCGATCTGAAGCGAATTCGCGGGCTGGAGAAACGGGAAGAACTGGTCGATATGCTGCAGAGAGAGATCACCGACTTTCTGGTGAAATTATCGCAATATTCAATTTCTAAAGAAACGTCTGAATCGATCGGCTCCTTGATGCATATGGTTAATGACTTGGAACGTGTTGGTGATCACTGCGAGAATCTCTGGCAACTCGGTATGCGTAAGATGGAAGGGAAGATCGCTTTTTCCGAGATAGGTGAAAATGAAATCTCAAGCATCGCGGAAAAAACCAAGGAATTTTTACGCTATATCGTTGAGTCAATGGATGACCCACAACCTGCAATTGCGGTCAAAGCGATGGAATACGAAGATATTATCGACGATATGGAACGTAGCCTGCGTTTAAATCACATCTCGCGCCTTAATACAGGAGAATGTGCTGTCCAGCCTGGTCTGATTTTTATTGACATATTGCACAATTTTGAAAAAATCGGTGATCACAC
>CALZLE010000361.1 GCA_945788205.1 uncultured Desulfuromonadales bacterium | reverse complement strand
GTATCGGTACACAAATGTCCTCAGTCACGCCGGGGTACACGGTCGATTCATAGACAACGATAGCCCCTTTTTTTAAATTCTGGCCAATGGTTTTCGAGGCCATCTCCATCGGGGTCAGATCGGGGTTATTGTTTTTATCGATCGGCGTCGGCACGGTGACAATAATAAACTCGGCGGCCTGTAAGCCAGCGGGATCGGTGGTGTAGGCAATCTGTGTCTCGGCAAGTTCTTCTGTGGTTAATTCACCAGTGACGTCATAACCCTCTTTCAGTTGGTCTACTTTAACCGCGTGAATATCAAAACCGATAACATCGACTTGCTTGCCGAATGCTGCAGCCAGTGGCAAACCGACGTAACCCAGTCCGACCACAGCGATACGTGCATTTTTATTGATAATTTGTTCGACTGTAACCAAAACTAAACCCCTTAAATTTTTCGACAATTGACTCTGTTGTGAGAGGCACAGGTTTTTAGTGGCCTTCAAACCGCCCTTTATCGGATATTTAGTATTATAGAGTAGCTATCACTGTAACCAGGATTTAACCAAGGTTGTCACCTCAAGATGTACGTGCACAACAGAGTCGTACATATGATGTACACGAACGTCTTGTGGTGGAAGCCTATAAATCCCCAACCAAATAATCAGTATACTCACTAAAAAGCTCCAGAAAATATAGCTAAAAGGGACCATTCTTGGTGCGCGTATCCAATAACAGGGCTTCCTGATGTCCGGAGCGCTTACCATCAACCAATACCATCTGCCGCAAACGATCAATCTGCGCGGAAATTTTCTTGAGCTGGTCTTCAAACTGGCTGAACTGGTTCTGTTGTTGATTAATCAAATACTCCAGAATGCTCCCCTGACTTGAGAGCCGTTCAAGAATGGCTTCTTTTTCCGACCGACTGGCATTCAGCTTGGCATAGTTTTCTTCGATTACTGCCAAGCGGTCATCCATCGTGACCGGGCCCTGAGTGCGCGTCCCACCTCTGAGCTCCGTTGCAACAGAGAGTGCCGAGGGCTGTAGCTCTTCAAAAGAAAGTTCGGTTACGGCATCCTTGACAAGCTCCACATCGATTTCACGGGTTTCTTCGACAAAAGCCGAAAGCATCAGAAAATCGCACAGCAGGTTAATTAAACGCGGAATCCCACCACTGAAGCGGTAAATCATATCGAAAACACCATCGAGAAAGGCAACACAGTCACGATTGCCGACGGTTGCCAGTCGATGAAAGATATATTCTTCGGTCTCTTCGCGATTCAACGGATTCAGATGGCAGCTGATGCTGATCCGCTGGCGCAGCTGGCGCAATGATGGCTTGGAAATAATCTGCTTTAATTCTGGCTGCCCAACCAGAATGATCTGCATCAGTTTGAAATTATCTGCCTCTAGATTGGAGAGCAGGCGAATCTCTTCGAGGGCATCAGTGGAAAGATTCTGTGCTTCATCAATAATAATAATCGGCTGACGTCCGGCGGTACATTCTGCGAGCAGAAAATCATTTAAATCCCGCAGCAGCTGCACCTTATCTTTTCCCGCGGAGAGCAGACCGAAATCCTCATTGATCATGCCGATCAGCTGTTGAGCATCTACCCGGGTATTAAAAATCATCGCCAAGGTCGTATCGGAACTGATTCTGTTAATAATATCGCGAAGCAACGTGGTCTTTCCAGACCCAACCTCACCTGTCAGCAGGGTAAAGCCAGCATGCTCCTGGACACCATACTGCAGATAACTAAGGGCTTTACGATGCCCTTTACTCAAATAGAGAAATTTTGGGTTAGGCAGTAATTCAAAAGGTTTGGCGCTAAGACCGAAGAACTCCGTATACATAGGATCAAAACCTTGCTGTCACGCTAAGTGTTACGGTATTTTCTGTATAGTCATTAATATTTCGGCTCGAATCATTCAAACGATAATTATAAGCCAATGAGGTAAGAAAACGTCGATAATCATGACTTAAAGAAACACCAGCGCTGTAACGATCTACGTTCTCCTCTATTGTATCAACATATTGAGCAGTCTCGTATTCAGCATCGAAATCAGTTCTAAGGTATCGTGACAGTGGAAAAGAGAGATTGAGTCGACCGCCATAAGATTCGTCGTCTCGCAACTGTTGAACATAGTCAGTGACACTCCAGAAAATTTCGCCACTTGCGGAAAGAGATTCCTTTGAATAAGCGAGAGCAAAACTTGCATCCTTGCTTTTGGTTAACTCAGTGCTTTCTGAAACAGAGAAATCTTCTGTATATAGCAAGGAAATCGTTAACGCGGCAGACAATTGGTAGGAAAGGTCAACAAGCCAGGTTGTAGTCTCATCATCAAACCCGGAATCATACTCAATGGTGCTGTAGCCTCCCTCAAGCCTGAGATTGGTTCTGGGACCAAACTGCTGATTCAACCCCAGGGTATAACTCTGTTCGTCGTATTCTTCGCTTTTATCCGGGATGTGTCGTGTAAATGTATAATTTGCAGAGATTTCAGTATTTGATGACAGGGACTTAACAAGTGAAAACCGACCAATGTGATTCTCAATATCCTCTACGTCAGAAGAGAAGTAGTCCGCACGATCATAAGTATAACCAATAACCAACGAAAATGTTGTTGTGAACGGAAGGCGATAAGCCGGATTGACATTCAAATTGTTGACGGTTGTCTTGTTTACCACATAATTCTCATCACTGCTTACGTTTTGTGAGTCAGGGTTTACACGGCTGATTGAAT